>NZ_JBSFLZ010000236.1:0-4421 GCF_053599315.1 Saccharopolyspora sp. NPDC000995 | reverse complement strand
CGTCTTCAGGCTCCCGTGGAAGGACTTGGCCGCGGACCGGCCGTCACCGACGCAGATCGCCGAAGCGGCCGCGCGTTACCAAGGGAGCCGCACTCCACTGCAGTGACGAGCAGTAAGGCAGTGGTGGAGCTGGCGGGGCTGGGGCACCGAGCGGAGCGGTCAGCGTTCTGCGTTGCTTGCCGTTGGGCGGCAGTGGGCAGTCGGGGCGGGCCGCGCCCGGAGTGTCCACCGGGACGTCGAGGCGCACCGCTCCCGCTCTGGCGAAAGTGAAGACCACGGTGTAGTTGAGGCCGGCGGTGATTGGTTCCCGTAGGTCGGTCAAGCGCATGCTGATCGCAGAGGTCTGCGTGGGCGGTGGCCGATACGCAGGTTCGCGCGGGTACCGGGTTGCCAGCGTGTGGTGTCCGGGCATCGCGGTGTCCCCGTCCACGGCCACCGTCGCGGCGACCGAACTGCTCACCGATAGGAGCCGGTCAGTCTCAGCACCTTCGTTCGTGATGGTGGCGTGGATGTCCACCGTCTCGCCAGGGCGATAGAGCACATCGCCGGCTGAGGGTCGATACGCGAGGAGCACTTCCCGCACGGATACATCGCCGGTCTTGCCCTCCGCGCCTCCGGTGACGCGCAACTCGCTCGGCGGTGGCTGCGGAGTTGCGCACGCCGCAGTGAGGATTCCCGCCGACGCAGTCGCGGCGAGCAACCGCCGGATCCTCCGGGCGTGCAGGTCAGTCCTCCGATTCATCTTCGCGCACCACCACTCGCCGGTCGATCCGCGCACCGTCGTAGTCCAACGGCACGGCCGGTCCTCGTAGTTGACACCACCTAGAGGTTGCCGCACTTCCGCATAGACGCCGTCGGCGGTCTCCCGCAGCAGCCCCGTGCGCAGTCCTCGTTCGAGCACTTCCCGGTCCGCGCGCTGCAATGCAAGACTGATCAGATATGCGACGACGTAGGCGGTCGCGGGCACAACGAACACCCCGATGCGTCCCGCCCACACCAGCCAATCGAACGGAATGCTGAACGCGACCGCGATCACGTCGTTTCCTCCCGAGCCCAGCAGCACGAGGTAAAAGGTGATCGCCATGGCCCCGATTCCCGTTCGCGCTGGGTTGTCCCGGGGCCGCTGCAGGATGTTGTGGCGTGCCTTGTCTCGGGTGAACAGCCGCTCCAGGAATGGGTAGGCCCCGGCGATGAGGAACATGAACGCGGGCAGCACGATACCGGGCCAGAATGGGGCCGGCACCGTGAACGGGCCTATGTTGAGGTCCCACGGCGGAAACAGCCGCAGCGCCCCGATCAGGAACCCGATGTACCAGTCCGGCTGCACTCCGGTCGAGCTGTCCGATGGCGTGTACGGCCCCCACAGGTAGACCGGGTTGATCTGGAAGGCCGCCCCGAGCAGCAAGAGCACGGCGATAACGGCCAGTCCGTTGGCCAGCGTCCTGACCATGAACCCCGGGGCGGCCCGGTCGCCGACCACATTGGTCTCGCGAGCTCCGGGGACACGGAAGTGGGAGTGCTTCTGGTACCACACCAACAACAAGTGCACGGACACCAGCGCGATCAGGATGCCGGGGAGCAGCAATACGTGTCCGACGAAGAAGCGGGAGATCCAGATCTCGCCCTCGTACTCGTTGCCGAACAACAACCAGTGCAGCCACGTTCGATGACGGGAACTGAAAGCAGCAGCCCGGCGATGATGCGGACTCCGATGCCGGACAGCAGATCGTCCAGCATCGAATATCCGAGGTAGCCCTCGAGCAACGCCAGCATGAGCAGACCCACCCCGGTGAGCCAGGTTAACTCGCGCGGTTTGCGGAACGCACCGGTGAAGAAGTTCCGGAACATGTGAATGGCAGCGGCCCCGATGAACACGTGGGCCGCCCAGTGGTGAACTTGCCGGATGAACAGACCGCCGCGCACCTCGAAGGACAGGGCGAGCGCAGATTCGTACGCACGGGAGACGTGCAGCCCGCGGATGTTGTCGTACGCCCCTTGGTAGTCGACCTCGGTGGTGTCAGGCACGAAGAACAATGACAGGTACGTGCCCGACAGGATCAGCACGACGAACGAGTACAACGCAATTTCGCCCCAAAGGAACGAGTGGTGCTTGGGGAAGACGTGCGAGGACTCCCGGCGCAGCAGGCATCGGTGGATTCATTCGCAACCCCTTCAAGGGCGGCGACCAGGCGCAGCCGTGGATCACCGGCTGGCACCCGGTCAATGACGAGACCGTGTACTTGCGGGCGCAGAGCGGGGTTCTTGGCGAGATAGTCCTGATTCGTCCCGAAGACGTCGAACCGGGCACCATGCTCACGGTGTTCCCGTTCCGGGAATCCGACCGCGGTCAGCAGGAGCTGTTGGAGGCCGCGGAGAGATCCGCCGATAGCCCCGTGATGCTGATCCGGCTGCGCCCGGGAACCGAGGTTCGCAAACGCCGCGGCCAAGAAGACTTCAACCACGGCGACTTCTACGCCTTCTCAAAGCTGTGCACGCACCTCGGCTGCCCAGCCGCCGAATTCGACGCCCAGAACACCGTGACTCTCTGCCCCTGCCACCAGTCGCCAGTTCTTGATCACCTGGTCCGCCAAACCGATGTTCGGTCCGGCGACCAGGGCGCTCCCGCAACTGCCGATCACTGTTAACGAGCAGGGCTACTTCGTCGCTCGCGGCGACTTCATCGAACCGATCGGCCCCGGTTTCTGGGAAATGCGGCTGAACCGCCCATGAGCCCGTTTCGACAAGCGTCCGCCGGGTACCAGCCGACTATGGCTGGTTCTACCGTCCTTGCCGCCGGAACCGCGCTCACGGTCGCAGTCTTCGGCGTGTCCTGCGGTGCTCCGTCTCAGCACGAGCTCAGCATCGGCGACATTCAGCAAGAGCGATACTTCTACGAAGGCGCCTACCTCGGTCAACAGGTCGTGGTGGCTGCGACCGTGGTGACCGTGCTCTCCCCCGACCACTTCGATGTGATCGACACCCGATCCAGCGCGAAGCTATCGGTGATGACCACCGTGCCCGTGCACGTGACCGAGGGCCAAGCCCTGCATGTCGCCGGCACAGTCGGCCAGCTCCACCACTGGGCCGTCTCCGACGGCCTGCCCTACATCCAGGACAACCTTTACGCCGCCCGGACCACCGAGGCATATCTCTACAACGCGAGCGTCCTACCGGCGGCCCGCTGATCTCCGCCGCGTTCAGCCGTTGATCTGGCAGCTCGCCCGTCCAGCCACTTTGTTGCAGGCGGCACATCGGGCCCGCTGGAAACTGCTTTCACTTGCAGCTCATAGGTTGCATTCACCGACGTTTCTTCCCGCAGGGCAGCGGGAAGACCCGGAAAAACGCTGTGGCTCGGAAGAGCGAAGAATATACCGGTACGGCAGCCAGTCCCACAAAATCGGCGAAGGGGTGTGGCCATGCCCAACGAGACCGACGCCCTGGTTTCAAACATCACCAGGAAGACACGCACACTGTTCGAGAAGGAAGCCCGCATCGCAGTACAGGAGTGGCGCGAGAAGGCACGCCAGGCCGGGTTCGGAGGGGCACTGGCCGCCACAGCAGCAGTGCTTGGCTTCTACGCCGGCGCCGCGCTGTCCGCCGCTGTGGCCATGCTCCTAGCCAAACTCCTGCCCGCGTGGTTGGCCGCGGCCATAACCGGCGCTGGGGCCGCTTCGGTGGCGGCAGGGCTGGCGGCGGTGGGTGTGAAGTGCCTTCGAGCGACGAAGATTCTCCCGAATGGTGCCATGGAGCAAGCCGATCGAGACCTCAGCGCAGCCGCGGAAGCCAGTCCCGCAAAACCCGAATAACCCGGAAACCGCATTGTCTAATGTGGAATATGGTCACGCAGAATCGGCGTCGCGATTCCGGGTCTGTTCTGGGCTGGCAGGACCGCATTCCGGCTTGCCTCCACCCGCCGTGCGCGAGACGAATGCTTGCCACACGGGCGCCGAAGCCCCTCGGTCACCCTGACTGGGGCGACACGTGGATCTGGATCGCATAGACGAACCAGTCCAACACCGCCAGGCCGACCCAGTTGATTGCGCGGTACACCAGCACGATCGCCATGGCTTGCGCAATCGGTGTCCCGGAAGTGACCAGCACGCCGAGCAGGCCGCAGTGCTGGGGTGCGAAACCGACCGGGCATCCCTGGAAGCCACTGCTGGACCGGACCCGCGCCCGTGGAGTGGAGCTGGTGTACGTGAACCCGATGCTGACGAGGCCCGGATGGTCGAGGTCCTCGACGCCTGGAATTGTCCACATTGGTCACTTCTATTACCGGGCTGTCGGCCGTCGGGCCGCCGCGATCCTCGCCGAGACCCGCGACGACATCGAGACCTCGGTGATGTCAGTGGGCTGAGTGGGCATGGAAGCGGGACTCCTTTGTCAGAGTAGGTCGAGTGCGGCGGCGACGACGCTGTCGG
>NZ_JBSFLZ010000235.1:0-4534 GCF_053599315.1 Saccharopolyspora sp. NPDC000995 | reverse complement strand
CACTAGGCCGTGTTTTAGGTAGCGGGTGAGTCTTGGGCGGATAGCTCTTCGGCCAGTTTTATACAGCGCAGGCGGGCTGGGGAGAAGTCGTAGGGCATCTTGCCGGCGACTTCGAACGCGCTCATGGAGTCAGCCTCCCGCCTGCCAGAGCTGAGGTCGGCCTCGTCCTCGCCGTCATCGGCGGTAGCAGGGTGCAAAGTGTCCCAGGCGTCGCAGAGGGCATCGTCGTCCTTGCCCAGGCCGGACTCCTCGATGACGGCCTGCAGGGCGCTTTCGAAGGCGTGCCGCTCGACGGCCACTTGAGCCACCCGTGGATCATCGACGGCGACGCTGTCATCGAGTGCCTCCTCGGCGTCATCGATGCGGTCGGAATCCTCCCGCAGAGTGGGATGCGTGGCCAGGACGACGAAGCGGGTGGCCTGGACGGCCGCGCCGAGCGGGCCGAAGATCCGCTCAGTGACCAGCAGACTGTCCAGGTCCGCCTGACGCAGGGAGCCTTCGGGCAGGCTCTTGAGGCGTTCGGTGACGAAGTCGGAGAGCAGGCCCATCCGGCTGCGTTCGGTGCGCATCCGCTGCACGGCGATCCGTTGCCGCCGCAATTCCGCCTCCTGCTCGGCGAGGGCTTCCTCCAACCGCTCCAGGATGCCCGCGATACCGTCTCCGCTGTCCGCACCGGCGGAAGCCATGCCGGTGGTAAAGGCGTCACGTATGTCGTCCAGGGCGATCCCGGCGTTGGCCATCTTGCGAACCCACAGCAGGCGGATTATGTCCTCGTACCCGTAGCGGCGGCGGTCATCACCGCCCCGCTCAGGCTCGGGGAGCAGGCCGATCTCGTGGTAATGGCGAATCGCCCGTGGCGTGCTGCCGGCGAAGGCCGCCGCGTCACCGATCTTGACCTGGCGGGGTGGCATGAAAGACGAATGCATGAGCAGGGACCTTTCCTCAAGGGATCGGGACGTAAGTCCACTGGACCACATGCCGCTACGGAAGGTGCAACTCTGTACACACCGCCCCGCGCCAATGCCAGGAAATGTGCCCTTCCTCCGTAATGACCGCAGGGCCGTCGTTTCCTGCTGGGGCATCCGCACGACGGCAGGCTGAGGGTTCACAGCCACTGATGAATCGCCGCGACCTGAACCGTCGCCTCGAACCGAACCGCAAGTTTGTCAAACCGGGTTGCCACGGCCCGGTGCTGCTTGAGACGGCTGATCCCGCATTCGACCGCGTGCCGAGCCTTGTAGTCTTCGCGGTCGAAGAAGGGCGGACGGCCACCGCCACGTCCGCGGCGCCTGCGGTTGCGGACCTGATCGACCGGCTCAGGAATCGTGCACCTGATGCCACGTCTGCGCAGGTAGGCGCGATTCGCGCGTGAAGAGTACGCCTTGTCGCCTCGCACCCGCAGCGGGCGGCTTCTCGGCCGGCCGACACCAGGCCGGGGCACCCCAATCGCGTTTAGGACCGGCTCGAACTGCGGACCGTCACCGCGCTGCCCGGCGGTGATCAGCAGCGACAACGGCTTCTGTCCCTGCTCACACGCCAGATGAATCTTCGTGGTGAACCCACCTCGCGACCTGCCCAATCCATAGTCTTCAGATTCGGCGCTCACTCCGCCTGGCGGTTCCTTCTGCACAGCACCGTGCCGACGGACACCGGCAGCGTGCTGGTGTGCCCGGCAGATGGTGGAGTCGACATTGACCTCCCAGAAGATCAGTCAGGCGAGTCACCGAGCTGGCTTCGCGAGAAGCCAGGGCTGTGGATCTCGCTGAGCCGCACCGCCGCGACATTGGCAGCAACCCGCAGCAGCGCAGAACCCACGTCAGGCCCATACGAAACCCATCCTTTATGACCCCAAGCCCCTGCGAGTCAGCCATCGCGTGCCCAACCCCGATGAGGAGAACGACCTGGTCAGGCACGGTTCAGCGCGCCACCCCGCAACAAAACTCAACATCCGGTGGTTCTGCCGCCGTAACTACCGGCCCCCTGTGATTCGGAATGTCCGTCGAGATCAAGGCTCGCACGACCGAGGCTCCGCAGCTGCACGCAACACCGACGAAACATGCCCGTGCCCGTCGATGACGGGCACGGGCACGCCGGTGCTTCAGCACTCAGATGACGCGCACGCCCTGGGCCTGCGGTCCCTTCTGTCCCTGGCCGATCTCGAACTCGACCCGCTGGCCTTCGTCGAGGGATTTGAAGCCGCTGCCCTGGATCTCCGAAAAGTGAACGAAGACGTCAGGTCCGCCGCCATCCTGGGCGATGAACCCGAAGCCCTTCTCGCCGTTGAACCACTTCACGCTGCCTTGCGCCATACCGAACTCTCCTAGCGGTGCCGTTTCCGCCTCACGGTGAGGTCAGCCGACAACCGACTTGACAGATTACATGGAGCACAACCCATCTGGCATCGTGTTCACCATGCTGGCCGCCCTGTCCGGAATGGAGCGCGAGTAGGTCTGCGACCGCACCCTGGAGGGCCAGGGTTCCGGTAGCAGCAGACCGGAGAACACCGGCAAGGCGTCCAGTTTGCTGAACACCTTGGCTGGCGCGCTGTTCGGGTGACGATCAGTGAACGGATCGAGGGAGAAACCGTCGTGAACGGCGGGTGCTGGCGCGGGTAACACGGGCCGCATGGCGGTTGGAACAGGCCGAGCAGAAACGCGCGTGGGCGTTGGCCTCCGCCCGTGTTGAGGGCGCAACCCGGCCCCGTCCAAAAGTGAGGCTAGTTCAAGGTGATCTGTGGGTGCATGGCCACGGCCAGTAGCCAGGTGATCTTTTCCCCGGCCTGGTCATCGTCGGCCAGGTGCACGTGGATGTCCTCGCGGCCAGGAGCTTCGTGGTGCAGCGTCCATGTTCCAGTTGCCTGGCGCTTGATCGTCAGGAGTGCCCCTGCGCCCAAGTGAATGATCCGCTCCATCGAACCCTCTGGTTAGTTTCGCCTCGCCTTGCTTGTCGCGAAGTATCCGAAGATTCATTCGAAACGCCCAGGGCCTTTCGACGCTAACCAGTCTCGGCGGTAGGCGCTCAGCGCGGCGGGGTTAGTCGGCTCGTTGACGTGCAGTGTTCTCGGCCGTGGTCTTGTGGGCGTGGCACGGAACACACAGGCTTTGGGCGTTGGCGTGGTCGAACATCGCGCCGCCCTGGCTAGGGCAGGATGTGGTCGACCTGTTCGGCGGGCCGACCGCAGCTGCGGCGGTTCGGTTCGCGGCGCAGGTGCTCGTCCCTGAACGCGATGTCGCGTCGGGCGAGTCGACCGCGGGGCTGGTGTCGGCTGTGTTGCTGCCACGGTTTGCGTTGGTGTTCGCCGCGTCGACCGGTGGTCGTGAGTGTGGTGCATCCGATGGCCGAGCAGCGCGTTGGTCGCGCGGTAGGCATGGTTTCACCCGTTTGCCGGATAACCGGATGTGCCCGGATGCGAGTCACATCGGCTACGTCGACCGGTCCGGAGCCTTCGTCGACGTGACCGGAACCGAGAGCTTCGGGGTCACGCCCGAGGGCAACGTGCCGCCCTTTCCTGGGACGGGGGCACGATCTGGTTAACCTACGAGGCGCGTATCACCGACCCGACTCCACCAGTATGACGACCGTCGAGACCCGCATCGCGAGCCGGACGGTGACCGGAGACCGCAACCTGATCGACCATTGGCGCGGCGATGCCGCTGCTGATTCCGTCCTCGTCCCGCTGGGGCATCCGGCAAGGTTGCGAGGGGCTACGGCGCCCGCATCGCGCCGGACCGGCTGCACCTGACCGTCCAGAACCGCGTCCTCGAGACCCCCACGGACACGAACGTAGTCGACAGGGATCTTGGGAGAAGGCCCGGGCGGGTCGTTGCCGCGCCGTGGTGATGTGTCGCGGGCTGGGTCGACGACGACACGGTGCTGTGCGGCGGTTGCGTCGGCGGCGACGACCGGCTGGCCACCGTCGACACCACACCCGGCACCCAACCCAGGGCGCCCATCCTGCCGGAGAACGACCGCGCCAACTACCCCATGCTGACGGTGATGGCGCCGCCTGCGCCGCCTGCGCCGCCTGCCCACTGACCGCACAGTGCACCACCGCGAAGACCGGCCGCACGATCACCATCAGTGCCCACGAGGCCGCGCTGCAAGCCGGGCGGGCGCGTCAAACCGATCCCGCCTGGCGTGCCGACTACCGCGCCACCCGCCCCAAAGTCGAACGCAAAATCGCTCATCTCATGCGCCACCGCCACGGCGGTCGCCGAGCCCGCGTCCGCGGACTGCTCAAAACAGCCGCCGACTTTTCACTGCTGGCCGCCGCCGTCAACCTCGCACGCCTCGGCACGCTCGGGATCGCCCGCACGGCAACCGGATGGACCACGACCACCGCCTGACCAGGCCCCAGCGGGCCCGCCAAGACACGCACGAGCCCCCTTGTCACGGCATACCGGCAACGATCACACCCGAACCCCGCCACACCACCGAACCCGATCGATGAGAACCCGCGACCACACCGACCCGCTCAACAAACACAGAACAGATCAAGCCTCCACAAACCCCGTTCGACACCAGCCACCTAGTA
>NZ_JBSFLZ010000234.1:0-4711 GCF_053599315.1 Saccharopolyspora sp. NPDC000995 | reverse complement strand
TCGATCAGCAGATCTCGCATGACGAGCGTTACAACATCGCCGATGAGTACATGGAGGTCCTTTACAAGCTCTGGGAAGGGTCCTGGGAAGAAGGAGCCGTTCGGCGTGACAAGAGTTCGGGAGTCTTCGCCGATGCGTCGAAGATTCACCCGATCAGCCATGAGGGCAAGCACTTCAAGGTTCCCGGGTTCCATTTCTGTGAGCCCTCTCCTCAGCGCACGCCTTTCCTGTTCCAGGCTGGGTCGTCGGGGCGCGGGCGTGACTTCGCGGCGCAGAACGCTGAAGCCATGTTCGTCCTCGTGACGAACGCAGAGCAGGCAAAGAAGGTCACCGATGACATTCGAGACAAGGCTGAGGCAGCTGGTCGCTCTCGCGATGACATCAAGATCTTTGCCTTGCTGACGGTCGTCACGGGAGACAACGATGAGGCCGCTCGGAGAAAGTTCGAGGAATACCGCTCTTACGCTAGCCCCGAAGGCATGCTCGCGCTTTTCGGAGGTTGGACTGGGATCGACTTCTCGACCTACGACCCCGACCAGCTTCTCGAGGCTGTCGACAACGATAGCCTCCGCACGACGCTGGAAGCCCTCACCTCCGGCGGCGCGAAATGGACAGTGCAAGACGTGATGCGAGACCGCAGCATCGGTGGGCTTGGACCGTGCCTGGTTGGTGGACCGCAGACCATTGCCGACGAGATGGAGAAGTGGTGCGACGAGGGAGGTCTCGACGGTTTCAATCTCGCCTACGCGATCACTCCAGGGTCGGCCAGTGATTTCATCGACTACGTAATCCCCGTCCTCCGTGAACGCGGACGAGTCCAGACCAGCTACACCGCCGGAACGATGCGACAGAAGATGCTCGGAACCGATAGCAGTTACGCGCAGCGCCCGCACCCGGCAGCGTCGTACCGGGATTCCTATGCCGGAAAGGAAAGCGTCGCCGACAGCACGAAACCGTCGCCCTTCGAAACCTGAGCACCGAGCTCCACTCAGGCCGAACGCAGAACAGGAGAAGACTCGGGCCAGGACCCAACCTCTCGTCCGGTGGGTCCTGGCCCGAATCTCCACACGTGGTATCCCAACCACGAAAGTCAACCTCGATGCGTGAGGCCGCGCAGCGCGGCAGCGAGCCTCGCTTCCGCGAGCAGGAAGCTGTATCAGCCATTGCTCCCACAGCTATATCGGTACTGGGTTGACCGGCGTAATAGTCGTCGCCGGCGCGGTCGGGGACCGACCGATCGAAAGATTCGACGATGAAGAAGGAGCTGAAGTCATGTCACAGGAGGTTCAGGGCGTCGTGGCCCGGGCGAAAGGCAAGCCTGTAACGGTCGAGACGATCGTGATCCCGGATCCTGGTCTCGGTGAGGTAGTGGTGCGTGTGCAGGCCTGCGGGGTGTGTCACACCGATCTGCATTACCGCGAGGGCAACATCGAGGACGCCTATCCTTTCCTGCTTGGCCACGAGGCGGCGGGCATCGTGGAGAGCATCGGTGAGGGTGTGGAGGAGGTGGCTGAGGGCGACTTCGTGATCCTTAACTGGCGTGCTGTGTGCGGAGTGTGCCGGGCCTGCCGCAAGGGGCGTCAGCACCAGTGCTTCGACACCCGAAACGCAGCTCAGCCGATGACACTTAAGGAGACCGGCGAAGAGCTCTCCCCGGCCCTGGGAATCGGCGCGTTCGCGGGGAAGACGCTGGTCCACTCGGGCCAGTGCACCAAGGTGAACCCCAAGATCGACCCCGCATATGCTGGGTTGATAGGGTGCGGCGTTATGGCTGGCGCCGGTGCCTCGATGAACACCGGCAAGGTGCAGCGCGGCGAGACCGTTGCCGTGATCGGCTGCGGCGGCGTCGGTGACGCGGCGATTGCCGGAGCCGCGCTGGCTGGCGCATCGACGATCGTCGCGGTGGACACCGAGGACGGGAAGCTCGAATGGGCCAGGGGCTTCGGTGCTACCCACACCATCAACGCCAAACAGACCGATCCGGTGCAGTGCATCCGTGATCTAACCGGCGGCTTCGGCGCCGACGTGGTCATCGACGCGGTTGGTACTCCGGGAACCTGGAAGCAGGCCTTTGAAGCGCGTGACCTCGCGGGGCGCCTCGTCCTCGTTGGAGTGCCTTCGCCGGAGATGAAGCTGGAGGCGGACTTTCTGCCGTTCTTCTCTCACGGTGGGTCGCTGTCCTCGTCCTGGTACGGTGACTGCCTGCCCAGCCGTGACTTTCCGATGCTGGTAAATCTCGCGCTGCAGGGCCGCTTTCCGCTCGACAAGTTCGTCACTGAGCGCATCTCGCTCGACGAGGTCGAGCAGTCCTTCGAGAAAATGCACCACGGTAAGGTCCTGCGTTCGGTGGTGATCATGTGAGTGGGCCGATCGATCACATCATTACCAGTGGTCAGTTCGAGATCGACGGTAAGTCGTTCGACGTCGACAACAACGTCTGGATCGTCGGGGACGACTCCGAGGTCGTACTGATCGACGCTCCGCACGACGCCCAGGCGATCATGGAAGCTGTAGGCAACCGCAATGTTCGGGCCATTCTCTGCAGCCACTCGCACAGCGACCATATCAATGCCGTGCCAGCGCTCTCGCAGGCATTCGACGCGCCGATCCTGCTGAACCCCGCCGACCGCGTGGTCTGGAACCTCACCTACCCCGATCGCGAGCCAGACGGAGATCTGGAGGATGGCGAGATATACACGGTGGCGGGCATCGACCTGAGGGCGCTCGCGACGCCGGGCCACTCGCCGGGGTCTACCTGCTTCTATGCGCCAGATCTCGAAACTTTGTTTAGCGGAGACACACTATTCAACGGTGGGCCGGGCGCAACTGGGCCGTCACACTCTAACTTCGACGTGATCATCAAGTCGCTGAGTGAAAAAATCTTTACTCTCCCGGGCACCACGATCGTGCGCACGGGGCACGGCGACGCCACGAAGATCGCTGATGAGGCGGCCCGCCTCGAGGAGTATATCGAGCGGGGCTTCTGAGACCCTGCTGGCTAACCCGGGGCTTTCATGACGGTGTGGGATCGGCTGTGTGCCGTGAACGGAGAATGGTGCTCTGAACTGCGATAATACGGCTTGCTGAAGGTCGTATCGGTCACAGATTCAGGAGCACCATTCAGGTGGGTCAGTGTAGTTCGCCGTACCCGCGGCTGGCCGTGGACGGGTCGGGCTCGGGTGTCTGTCGCAGGCCGGGGCGGTACTGCTGTTACGCACAGCCGAAACAGTGGGCGTGACCAGCGGATTGTCCGAAGCGTTATCGCCGTGGCGGAAACCTCTCGCGGTACATGATCTAGGCAAGATCGTGCTGGATCTCGCGATCGCGGTCGCTGTAGGCGGTGACTGCCTGGCCGATATCGCACTGGTGCGGACCGAGGCGGGCGTGTTCGGTTCTGTGGCCTCGGATCCGACCGTGTCCCGGCTGATCACCGAGCTGGCCGTTGATGCGGGAAAGGCTGTCAGCTCGTCGTCGCTTGCTGGTGTGAGTCCGGTCCGGGTAGCTGCCAGGAGGTCCGGTAGCAGACTGGCGGCGTCGGTGGGAAACGTCCGGCGTCGAAGCCCAGTGTCGAAGGCCCTTGAAGGGGAAGCGACTGAGCGGTCCGTAGCATGAAGCGAAGCCTGTGGCGTCGTTACTCAGCTGCCCGTGAGGGTGGCATCAGGGAGAGCCGAGCCCTTCCGGATCGGGGTGAAGGCCATGGAAGCGGTGTAGCGCCTGGATTGCAGCCGCGATGAACTCCCCGGCGTAAAGGGCACGGAACGTTCAGATAGGGGCGGCGGGAACTGGGGAGGCCCTCCCCATCCCGGCAACCTGCGGATGGTTGCTGGAGCGTGGCGTCCTATAACCGATGACCTCGGGAAGTGGATCGCTGGCTGGGTGGGCGTCGGAGGCGGTCGTAGTACCGATTGAGCCGAGCGGACAACATAACCGCCGGTGAGGGAAGGGCCGCTACTTCGTCGATGCGTCTGGTGTCTGGAGGAGCTCGGTGAGTGCCGTTTCGGCTAGTCCCACCGCTGGAGGGTCCGTTGTGGACCTGGTTCGCGCCTTGCAGCACACGCTCTACCGGGCGGCCAAGGCCGATCCTGGATGTCGGTTTCATGCGTTGCGAGACAAGGTCTTCCGCAGAGACGTCTTGTGGTGCGCGTGGGTTGGGGTGCACCGCAATGACGGTGCGCCCGGTTTCGACAACACTACCTTGGCTGACGTCAAGCAGTACGGGGTCACCCGGCTGTTGGACGAGTTGGCTTCCGAGTTGAAGGACGGTACCTACCGGCCGATGGCGGCACGGGTCTTCATCCCGAAGCCTGGCACAGCTGAACAGAGGCCATTGTCGATTCCTTCGGTGCGAGACCGTATCGTGCAGACCGCGATGAAGATCGTGCTCGAGCCGATCTTCGAGGCGGACATGTTGCCGTGTAGCTTCGGGTTCCGTCCGAAACGGTCAGCGCACGACGCCCTCCAGGTCCTCATCGATGAGGCGTGGCGGGGCAGGCGGTGGGTGGTCGAAACGGACATCGCCAACTGCTTTTCGGCGATTCCGCATGAGAAGCAGCCGCCTTGGCCGCCAGCAGCGCCCTTGCAGCGACGGCCGGCGCGCGGCGAGCACCGCAATGCCCTCGTCCCGGTACTCATACGCCGTCGACAAGGCGACGGCGTTGTCCCTGGCCAGCGCCACCATCCGGGTGTCTTCCAGGAACCATCGCAGCACCAA
>NZ_JBSFLZ010000233.1:0-4752 GCF_053599315.1 Saccharopolyspora sp. NPDC000995 | reverse complement strand
GCACCCGCGACCACCATTGCCTGCGCACGCTGAAAGCTCCGCGTCATCCCGAGCATGCCCGCGAACGCCACCAACCCAGCGAAAGCCGAACCGTTGGTCACACGCTCGACCGGGCCGTCAGGCAGCGGCACAGGGCGCGGCCGAACCTCCACCGGCGCACTGCGGTGACTGGCAGGATGTGTCCCCGTTCCGGCTTCCCACCGGGCCCAGCTCCGCTGCGCCGCCTGCGTCTCCCGCAACAGGCAGAACCGGTACCCCGATTCCGCCAGCAAACTCGCCGGACGCTGCGCGAGCGTGTTCGCCACCGCACTGCTGAGCCCGAACAACAGGTCAGTGGCGGTCTTCCCGATCCGCGTTTCCAGCGGTCCCCGGACCCGGGAGACCGACTCACCGGTCGACACCAGTGCCGGAACAGACGGCGGCAGCGCGGGCAGCGGCAGCATCCGGGCCCCCATCGCGACCGCAGCGCCAGTCAAATTCGCACCCAGCACCGTCGCCTCCGCGATCACCTTCGCCGGATTGTCCGGGTGGCTCGCGCTGACCGCGGCGAACGGTTCCTCGCCCAAACCGGCGTCCGCCTCCGCGTCCTCCACCACACCCACCAACTCGGCGATCCCCACCAGGTCCGGATCATGCCCGATGACCATCCGCCCCACGGCAGCGTTGATCTCGACCCACGCAACACCCGGTACCTTCTCCAACCGCCGGACGATCTGCTCGCCAGCCTCCTCAACCCCCGGCTGATGAACACCGCGTACCTCGACGTGCGCACGCCCCTGCGACGACCACGCCCGCCGCCGCCCCAAGCCCGTAATACTCTGCGCGGCAGCCGCCACCGGCGCCACGATCTGCGAGGCCAACGCGCCCAAGGTACGCAACATCGAACACGCTCAGCCGTTCGACGCAAAGCCGACCGACGCCCCTGACACCCCCGCCCCGGTCACCCCCGCAACCGGCCGTTCGAGCACCCAACCGTCCCGTACCGCGCGGACCGCGTCATCCCAACGGCGTGGCATGCGAACGTCGACCCGACGGAACTCTGCCGCGACGGGCAGGCTGACCGTCTCAGCTCGCGACCGCGCCCTTTATTGCCGCGCGCCTGCGCCAGGCGTTGTGTTCTCTGCGCTGTTGTAGCCACGACTACCTCCCACGCACGCCCACAGATACCGTGGTGAGTCTCGATCGTAGGGCCGGCGAACGGAAAGCGAACCTCGAAACAGCGTCGGGTCCGTCAGCTTCGGCAAGCTCTCGGTGACGACGGCTACCGCGACTGCTTCGCCCAGGGCTCGGATCTCAGCCTCGAACAAGCCATCGCCTACGCCCGCAGCAATTCACTACGCGCCGAGCCCACACCTGAAGCAGCGCCTCGGGCACGTCTCGGCCGACTTGAACGAGAAATCGCCAACTCGTCCGACAAGCAATGAGTACAAGCAAATCGCCAGCACGCTCGTCTTCTTCAACGGTTGTTGGCCTGCTCTACGCGACCGGTCTCGGAGACGGTCCAACCGCAGTCTTGCGTACTCGCCGACAGCTTGAGTCCGTTTACTCGTCGGGACCTGAACTTGTACGGCCGGTGATCGTGATCATGAAATCTGCCATGCGGTCGATTGCATCCGCTGCTTCCGGGGTCCCCCCGGCCAGCGCCGGGTAGGAATGGATGGCTCCAGGGACCGAGTGGAAACGAACGTCGTTTCCGGCTTCCGTCAGCTTTTCGACTAGCCGGGTGGAGTCGCTGTACAACACGTCCCTGGTGCCCGCCTCGACATGCACCGCCGGGAGTTCGGTGAGGTCGGCGTAGAGGACCGAAGCGAGTGGGCTCCGCGGGTCCTGACCGTCGAGGTACAGCCGCGCCATCGACCCCGCTGACTCCTCGGTCGTGAGCGGATCATTTGTGGCCGGGGTCATCGATTCGCCACGGAGCTCCAGATCGGTCCAGGGCGACATCACCACTCCACCCGCCGGCAGCGGCAGGCCCTTCTCGCGTAGCTCGACGAGTACAGCCAACACGAGAGCCGCGCCCGCCGAGTCGCCGGTCAACACGATCTCTTGGGGACTGACACCGCTGTTGAGCAGCCAGCGGTAGGCGGCGAACGAGTCGGCGACGGCCGTCGGGAACGGGTACTCCGGCGCGAGCCGGTAGTCGAAGGCGAGGCACCGCATGCCCGACGCTCGCGACAACGTCCCGTTGAACTGCCGCCACATCCACGGCTCGCCGCACACGTAGCCGCCACCGTGGAAGTACACGAAGCAGGCATCGCTAGCCTGCTCGCCCGTCCACACCCATTCCGACCTTGCTCCGCCGATACCTCCCAGGTCCGCGGGCTCAGCGCGGATGTCCTCATCGACCGGCACTGCCCGCCACACCCTCTCATAGTGGCGCCGCTGCCCCGAAACATCCAAGGGAAAGTCGGTGATGCTATCGATCACTTCTTGCATTTCTTGGCTGACCATGAACCGACCTCTCTCATATCGACGGGAAACTCAGGGCACGATCGGTGCCGTGTTTGACTGCCACGGCCTGGATGATCTTCTTCACCCGGTCCTCGAACCCCCCGGCGCAGCCGCCCCAGAACAGGTATTCGACATCCTCGCCGAGCTCACCGTCGAAGACCGGCACCTCGAAGTCGAGCTTCTCGGCCCAGGCGAGCCGGTCCTTGGCGTTCTGGCCCCGCGGGTTGCCTTTGTCCTCCATGTTCTTGAACATTCCGCCCAGCTCGGTGGGGAAGTTCGACTCGATCAGCACCTGGCAGCGACGCATGTCCACGATGTGGTCGACGTGTCGACGTGCTCGATATCCACCGGGCACTGCGGCATGCACGCCCCACAGTTGGTGCACGCCCACAGTACCTCCGGGTCGATGACTCCGAGCTCCCCGCCGCCGCCCGACCAGCGGGTGCTCGGCCTCCGCCAGCGCCAGCGCATCGATCTTCGCCAGGCGCTGATCGGCACCGTGCCCGCTGACGCCGATCTCGTCACCGGCGATGTCCTTGCGCCCACCGGCCAGCAGGTACGAGGCTTTGGCGTGGGCATGGCCCCGCAGCGAAGTGATCAGCAGCTTCGGCGGCCGCACGGTCCTGACCGCCATCACCACCCCGACCACCGTCACGGCGAGACGAATCAAGCCCAGGACCAGCTGCACGGCACCCACCCCGTAGCCCTTCATCCAGAGTTCTCGTTAGCACACCGGGAATAACGAGCGTCCCAGGCGAGTCCTTTGCGGACAGTGCTGCGGGCCGAAGCCGGCAGGTGGCCGTCTCGATGTCAGCCACCGGCTTCGAGGCCTGCCCGTGAGACTCCCCGTCAGCCGTTGCGCTTAGTGATCTCCTCGGTGAGCTGCGGGGCGACGGTGAAGCCCGCCGCCTCCGCCGACTCCGCGGAATACACCTTCGCCGCGCCATAGGCCGCCAGTGCATCGCCTTGTCCGCCCCCATCGACAACGCCTTGCGAATCGCATCCGTGGCGCGATCCGAACCCATGCACACAACGGTGACCTAACTGCCCTGGGCCTCGGTGATCTGCAGCGCCTCCTCCACCGCACGCTCGTTGACCTCATCCAGCACTGCATCCGCCGACTCACGATCCAGCGCGTAATCCGCACCCTCGAGCCGCCGCTCGGAATACGTGTCCGGCACCTGCTTCACCAGAACGACGATATTCATTCCTCGCCTCTCCCCACGGCGCTGTCCGACAAACCAACCGACTCCGTTGCTCTTTAGGTCGGTTCCCGGGACGCATCAGCCACGCCGATGTGCGCCAGGTACCGTAAAAAGATCGACTCGCGGTCAGGCGACCGCAGCGCCAGCGTTCGCGACTTCCTCGTCCTGTTCGCCGGTTCCGCCGGCAACGCCAATCGCACCGACGACCTCACCATCGACCAGGACCGCAACGCCGCCCGCAAAGGTCACGAACGGCCGGGTCTGGGCAGTCAGGCCGAAGAACGGCCCACCAGGTTGGACCAGCTCATTGAGGTCACCGGTCGGCATCTTCATGGACACCGAGGTGTAAGCCTTGTTGGACGAGATCTCCGGTGATGCGAGGAGAGCGCCATCCGGGCGCAGGAAAGCCACCGGTTCCCTTCCGCTGCCGAGGATGGAAATGCTAGAGGGAGAGTCGATTTCCGTGGCCTTCGCGGCGGCTGCGGCCAGAATCTTCTGCGCGAGCTCGGCCGTGAGCTTTGCCATGACAATTTTCCTTTCTGAGCGGATGACGCCGACTTGTGCTGCGAAGAAACGAGTCAGACAGTCGGCCTATAAACCGGTCCTCGTTCCACAACGTGCTCTAGAAGGTGGATATAGGTATCCACCTCGTCGTTCGCGACAGGTCGATTTTCCTGCCCCGGGTAACCGATGAGCGCGCGTACCTCGGGGTTCATGAGGTACGCGCCGGCGACAAGCAGGCTGAACGCGTCGAACAATTCGGGGCTGTTCTTGTGGAGCGTCTCGATTGCCTTGGCAGGAGGTTCCTCCACGGCTTCGGCCAGGGACGCCCGAAACCGGTCGACCAGGTCTGGACGGGCGCCGAGCGCGTGCTCGATCCAGACTGCATGCACGTCCATCTGCGTGGCAGCAGGCATCCCGGCGGCGTTGGGGATAAGGACATCGGCGCGGGCGCCACAGATATCACGCTCGTGATCGGTCAGCGTCACAGTGGGGTACGAGGTGGTCACTAGTGCACCCTCTTCCGTGCGAGCCCTTGGATGGGGCTTGTGGTAGGAACTAGGCGGAAGCCGGGGTGACGGCCTGTGGTGGTCGC
>NZ_JBSFLZ010000232.1:0-4767 GCF_053599315.1 Saccharopolyspora sp. NPDC000995 | reverse complement strand
GCTTGCGGCCCAGCCGAGGCAGCGCGTTCTCCCAGCGCGGCAACAACGGCTCGATTCGCTCCCACAGCTCGTCTGGCACGATCCACGGCGGCTGCTCACCCTTCCTCACAAGTCCATGATCGACCACGAAGGATCTTCAGGCACTACAAGTGATCATTTTGTTAGGAACTCTAAGAGTGGAACGAGGCTTGACAAAGTCCCGACCCCGCGCCCGCTACAGTGCAGTGCAGCTGCACAATCTGCTGACGCTTCTGCCCTCCTGCTCGGGACGGGACTCAAGTGTTGACGGGGTTTTTATGGGGGTGTCTACTCGGGAGCAGCACCTCGTTCGGTGAGGCGCCTGCGCGGATATAGGCCACTGACCTTTAACGTCGAGAGACGCTCCGGGTCAGGACAGGTTCCCGAGTTAAGGGGTGGCCCCAGCTGACTGCCCGGTTTTCGGGGTCACGCCGTGCAGTGCTAAGGCTCTAACGAGAGGGTGCCCGAAACGCCGCCGGTCCTGGAGGTGTGAGCGCCCTCGCTGTGTGGATCATAACGTGGTACTGCTGGTGCCTGGCGGTGAGGAGGTGAGAGATGGGTCCCGATGACAGTCGAAATCCGGCGTGCCCTATCCACCTCATGCGCGTCAGCAGTCGCTGATTGCAACGTTTCTGCATGGTCTTTTTGGTGCTCTGACGTCCATTATCGAGCGCCGGAATGGTGCAACCCATCTTTCGCCGAGTGGTGCGAAGTCCGGTTGGGGCGCGCCGACTCGTTCAGCCGACGGCGATGACTGTCCCTTGGGTGGATGTGGCATGGATGGTCCGGCGCCGCCCACGCATGGTGTGCGGTGTCTTGCACGAAAGGACACTTCCGTGACCAACAACGGCCCCAGCACGAACAGCCCCGGCCCGAAGAAGGACGCCACCACCGATTCCACGCGGGCAACCGCGCCGCCGGACAAGAGCAATGTGCCCGTTCCCAACGCACCGCCAAGTCCTGACGCGCCGCCGGGCCCCATCGTGGCGTCTGCCGGGAACAAGGCGCCGCCTCCGCAGAAGAACACCGGAGAAGGCGCTGTGGCACCGCCGTCGAGGAGTGCGGTGTTGGACGAGGCGCACGTGGGTGATATCCGGGGTGCGTTGGGGACGATCCGCCGCGAGGATGTGGGTCCACGGATCGGGTTGTCGGCGCGGCTAAAGACCTTGGTCGCCATCGTCGGCCCCGGGCTGATCGTGATGGTCGGCGACAACGACGCTGGCGCGTATGGCACCTACACCCAGGCCGGGCAGAACTACGGCACGACTCTGTTGTGGACGCTGCTGTTGTTGATCCCGGTGCTGTATGTGAACCAGGAGATGGTGGTGCGGCTCGGTTCGGTCACCGGTGTCGGGCACGCCCGGTTGATCCTGGAACGGTTCGGGAAGTTCTGGGGCGCGTTCAGCGTGATCGACCTGTTCCTTCTGAACGCGTTGACGATCATCACGGAGTTCATCGGTGTGAGTCTCGGCCTGTCGTTTTTGGGCATGCCAAGAGTGCTGGGGGTGCTCGTGTCGGCGGCGGTGGTGATCGCTGCGGCGAGCACCGGTTCCTTTCGCCGGTTCGAGCGGGTGTGCCTGGCGCTGGTAGCCGGAAGTCTGTTGTTGGTGCCGATCGTGGTGATGGCCCACCCCCCGTTGGGCCAGATCGCGCACGACTTCGTGGTGCCCGCCTTACCCGGGGGTGCCGAGTTGTCCACGGTGATGCTGCTGATCATTGCGATTGTGGGGACGACGGTGGCGCCGTGGCAGTTGTTCTTTCAGCAGTCCTACATCATCGACAAGCGGATCACGCCGCGGTTTGTTCGTTACGAGAAGATCGACCTGGTGATCGGCTTGGTGGTCGTGGTCATGGGGGCGGGCGCGATGATGGCGTTCACCGCCGCTGCGTTCGCCGGTCGGCCGGAGTTCGGGCAGTTCACCGACGCGGGCGGTGTTGCGGCAGGTTTGGGTCAATACGTCAACCAGACTGCGGGGGTGCTGTTCGCGTTTGCGTTGATCGACGCGAGCATCATCGGGGCGGCAGCGGTGAGCCTGTCCACCGCATACGCGATCGGTGACGTGATGAATTTGCGGCACTCGCTGCACCGCAGTCCGAGGGAGGCCAAGGGTTTCTACGCGATCTTCGCGGGTCTGCTGGTGGCTTCGGCGGTAATCGTGATCATCCCGGGTAGTCCGCTGGGGTTGTTGACCGAGGGTGTGCAGACGCTGGCGGGTGTGCTGTTGCCGTCGGCGACGGTGTTCCTGCTGTTGCTGTGCAACGACCGGGCAGTTCTCGGCCCGTGGGTCAATGGCCGCAAGCTGAACATCTTCACTTCGGCGGTGATCGCTGTGCTGGTGATGTTGTCGATTATTTTGACCGCGGCGGTGGTGTTCCCGGGGATCACGAGCACCGCGATCGTGACCATCCTGGGTGTCGGTACGGGGTTGGCAATTTTGACCGCGGTGTTCTGGTCGGTCTACCGGCGTCGTCACCCGCAAGAGGTGGAGACCAAGGCCGCCCCACAGGATAAAGAGCTCCGCCCCACGTGGCGGATGCCGCCGCTCATGCTGCTGCAGCGTCCGAAGCTGAGCAGTGGCAGACGCCTGGGGTTGACCGTGCTGCGGGCCTATCTGGTCATCGCCGTCGTGATGGTCGTCGTCCGCGTCGTCCAACTCGCGCTGACTTGACCTGCTGGCGCGCCGCGGGTGGCCATTGGTCGCCTTCACCGCGGCGGTGATACTGGCCAATTAGGAAAGGAACCTGGTCATGGGCCCCACACCACGCCAGCGCCGTGAAACCGAACCCGAACGGCATCGCACGTTGTCGTTGTCGCTGTTGCTCAAGCGTGGCGTGCTCGGTGCTAAGGGACAGCGCCTCGGGCGGCTGGCCGATGTGATCGTCCGCCTGCGCGGTGCGGAGTATCCGCTGGTGACCGGTTTGGTCGCGGACATCGGTGGCCGACGGATCTTCATCCCCGCGGAGCGGGTCACCGACTGGCACACCGAGGATGTTCAGCTGGTCACTGCCAAGGTTGATCTGCGGGAGTTCGAGCGTCGTCCCGGCGAGGTGCTGCTGTCGGCCGACATCCTCGGCCACCGGCTCATCGACATCCCGCAGGCGCGCTTGGTGCGGGCCTCCGATCTGGCGCTCGCCCAGACCGACGCCGGGTGGGTCGTGGCCGGGGTGAACACGCGTCCGAGTAGCTTGTGGCGCCAGGTGCTCGACCACCTGCGCAAACCGAGCACGGAGGATGAAGAGGAGTCGGATCGGTCCCGTGGGCGGGACTGGAAGGCGTTCGAAGCGCTCATCGGGCACCAGCCCTCGGTCCTGGCCCGCACGCCGGCATCGCGACTGCGGCGGCTCAAGCCGCCGGAGATCGCTGACCTGCTCGAAGACGCCTCTCAGGAGGAGCAGAGCGAACTGCTCGCCCAGGTACACGCCGATCCGGAGCTGGAAGCCGACGTTTTCGAGGAGCTCGACGACGACGCGCAGTCCCGCCTGTTGCGCGACCGCAGCGACGTTGAGGCGGCGGCCGTGGTGGCGCGCATGGAGGCCGATGATGCTGCCGACGCCATCCTGGATCTGCCGCAGGATCGGCGGCGGCCCGTGCTGGACCTGCTCCCGGCTGCGCAGCGGACCAAAGTCACCGCGCTGCTGAGCTACAACCGCACCACCGCCGGCGGCCTGATGGGTCTGGACTTCCTCGCCCTGCACACGGGCGCGACCGTCGAGGAGGCCCTCGACCGGGTGCGGGTCTCCGGCAACCTCCAGACCGAGGCGCTGACCACCATCTACAGCCTAGACGATCAGCAGCGCCTACGCGGCGCGGCCTCGCTGGTCACCCTGGTACAGGCCGACCCCACAAGTAGGTTGGAGGAACTCGCGGAGGCCGAACCGGTGCGGGTCACCCCCACCGCAGATCTGATCACGGTGTCACTGTTGATGACCGACTACGACCTGCTCACGCTGCCCGTGGTCGACGAGTCCGACCGGATCCTCGGCGTCATCACCGTCGACGACGCGCTGGAAGCCACCGTCCCGGACAACTGGCGCATGCGCGAACCCGAACCACGCACGACACAGGCCGAAGACGACCAAGTGCAACCCGAGCCACCTCAACGCACCTAACCTCACACCGAGGAGAACCCCATGTCACCCAACGAAACCCACGGCAGCCGACAAAGGCATGACCCCACGGCGGATGAGCAACCCAGCATGCGGATTCGCGTCGCCGCAGCCGAGCTACGCCGAGGCCACGACCCCGTCCAGATCGCCCGCTCCACCGGCGTTCCCCTGGCACTCGTACAGTTGTTGGCCGACGACCTTCGACCGGATGCACAATTCCATGGCGACCGTGCACCTTCGATCGCCGAGCGGCCCCGGTCGACGGTGCCCCAGCGGCGAATCGCCCTGCTCAGCGCAGGATTCATCGCCAGCACCCTGAACGTCCTACTGGCAATCGCGGCCGTTTTCGGACACGTCCACATCCTCGGCGCAATCTCACTGATCCTCACCCCGGTGCTGTTGGCACTGCTCATCGCCCTGTGCTGCCACTGACTCCCTAGAAACCAACGGCGAGCACGGTCGCGACGACGAACCGGGAATGGTCGTCGATGCAGGTGAGCACCTTGCACTCCCGGCCGTCGGCCAACGGCACCCACCGACAATATCCAATGGGTGTGGCTCTTTTGGAGTGAGGTTTAGGCGGCGGTGTGGAGGGTGTGGGTGGGGTGGTTGCTGTGTTGTTCTCGGGACAGGTGGTAGGTC
>NZ_JBSFLZ010000231.1:0-4774 GCF_053599315.1 Saccharopolyspora sp. NPDC000995 | reverse complement strand
TCGCCGAAGGCGGCACTGCGGTTCGTCGGGGTGGACGGCCCGCGGTGGCTGCTGCGCGGCGTCGCGGCCGGACCGGCGGAGCACGCCGAGGAGTGTGCACCCGGCGGAGCCGGTTCAGCCAATGCCGCTGCACGTCGGCAGGCGGCGTAGCCGCCGCGACCAGCGCAGGATCCGGCACCGGCGGGCGGCGGAGCACCGGCAGATGGCCGTCCACGGGCCGCAGCGAGTCGGCGACGACGTCGCCGTCGAGCAGCGCCACCGTGCCGAGGCCGCAGGCGAAGGGGAGCTCGGGAAGCGAGCCCGCCAGGGCGAGCTGCGCGGCGAGGCCGACGCTGCTCTCCACTGCGGAGGACACGACGCAGGGCAGGCCGCAGGCCTCGGCGACGCGCAGCGCGCGGCGGACGCCGCCCAGCGGCGTGGCCTTGATGATCGCGACGTCGGCCGCTCCGGCGACCGCCACGCGCAGCGGGTCCTCGGCGCGGCGGATGCTCTCGTCGGCCGCGATCCGGACGTCCACCCGGCGGCGAACCGCAGCGAGTTCGTCGATCGTCGGGCACGGTTGTTCCGCGTACTCCAGGCCTCCGGCCGCCTTGTCCAGCTCACTGATGCGGGTGATCGCCGTTTCGACGTCCCAAGCGGCGTTGGCGTCCACCCGGATCGCACCGCCCGGGCCAAGCGCGTCGCGGACCGCCGCGACGCGTTCGACGTCGTCACCGGGGGACTGGCCGGGCTCGGCGATCTTGACCTTCGCAGTGCCGCAGCCGGACGCCGCGACGATCGACGCGGCCTTCTCCGCGGGCACGGCGGGCACCGTGCAGTTGACCGGGATGCGATCGCGAAGCGGCTCCGGCCATTCCTCGGTGCACGCCTCCAGTGCTGCCCGCAGCCACGGCGCGGACTGGGCGTCGTCGTAGTCCTCGAACGGGCAGAACTCGCCCCACCCGGCCGGGCCGCTCAGCAGGACTCCTCGCCGGACCGTGACACCCCGGAACTTGTTGCGCATCGGCAGCGCGTACACCCGCACCGCGTCCAACTCCGCCAAGTCGATCGTCGCAGGGGCCATGACCCGATCCTAATGAGTCGTGAGTCGGCCGTCGGGCAGACTCGGGTCTGGTAGCCGCCGGCAGGTGAGCACTCTGTGGTCCTGGACGTTTGAGTTCTGATGAAAGAGCGTGCCCCTGCTGGTGGGCCGGGAGAGTTGATCACTGATGGGATGTCGTGCCCACGCATTTGTGGTGTGAGCATTGATTCATTAGGTCGCTGAGAGTTCTTGATGTCTTTCAGCCCGCCGTCGTCGCGGCGCGTCAAGGGCGCGCAACGACCGACGGCCGTTGACGCCGCGATTTCGATCGGAAATCAGAGGTCCGATTCCAATTGAAATCGGGGTCCGATTTCAATTGGAAATCGAAGACGTTGTCCACATCCGCCGAGGTTCCGCTACCCGCACCGCAACGCAAGAGGAGGTCGGACAACGCTCAATGGAAATTGCGTTCCCGCCTACACCACGCTGGGGCGGCCGAGGTCGAAGACGTCCACCTCGAACCGTGCCCACTGCTGGCGCAGCGCGGTGACGCCGTTGTCCAGGATGTAGTTCAGCTCGCCGAGGGTCACCGGCAGCAGCGTGAACACCTGGAGCTGCTCCACGCCCTCCGGATCGGTGAACCGGGTGAACTCCGGCGAGAACAGCGGGTGGCCGCTGGCGAGCACCCCGTGGAACTCGGTGCCTGGCAGCAGCGGCTGCTCGTTCGGCACGATCTGGTCCGGCACCAGGTGGGAGCGCTGCTGTACTAGCACCTCGGCGGTGAGGTCGACCAGGTGCCGGGCGGCTTCGGCCTGCTCCTTGTAGACCGTGCAGGCGATTTCCTGGGCGGGTTCGGCGCCCAGCGGCTGGAAGCGGAGCCCGGTGCTGATCACCGTGGTCAGGTGGTACTGCTCTAGGTGGAAGAACACCAGCCCGTAGCCTCGGTTGGTGCCGTGCACGTTCGGGGGCTCGGCCCCGGTCGGCACCCCCGCGTGGCGTTCGAGCCTTTCCGCGAGTCCGACGAACCGGTGCGCTCCGCCCAGTGCCGCACGTTCCTGCTCGGTGGCCATCCGATCTCCAGTGTCTTGCGGGACGCCCGCACCCCATGTTCATTCCGGCGCTCGAACCCCGAGCCCGCCCCAGTCTGGGCCCTGCGGGCGCCGCATCCGAGTCGGCGAGCCTGCGCGGCTCATCGGGTGTTGCGCGCGTTCATCGCAACGGTAGCCGCTGGCGGACCCAACTCGGACACTTTTGGGTGACAGCTGGCCGGGTGTGTCCCCCAAATGTCGTCACCCGATGTCCGGGATGGCGGGCCCGAGCAGGTCGTCGGCGTCGACGATCCGGTACGCGTAGCCCTGCTCGGCGAGGAACCGCTGCCGGTGCGCCGCGTAGTCGGTGTCCAGGGTGTCCCGCGAGACGACCGAGTAGAAGTGCGCCTGCTTGCGCTCGGCTTTCGGCCGCAGCAGCCGACCGAGCCGCTGCGCCTCCTCCTGCCGTGACCCGAACGTCCCGGACACCTGCACAGCGACCGAGGCCTCCGGCAGGTCGATCGAGAAGTTCGCCACCTTCGACACCACGAGCCGGTTGATCTCGCCGCGACGGAAGGCGTCGAACAGTTCCTCGCGCTCCTTGTTCTTCGTCGAACCCTCCACGATCGGAGCGTCCAGCGCCTCGCCCAGCTCGTGCAGCTGCTCCAGGTACGCGCCGATGACTAGGGAGGGCTCGCCCGGGTGCCGGTCCAGGATCGCCTTGACCACCGGGGCCTTGGTGCGCGCCGTGGAGCACATCTTGTAGCGCTCGTCGGCGTCGGCCGTGGCGTATTCCAGCCGCTCGTTGTCGGTAAGCGTCACCCGGACCTCGATGCACTCGGCGGGCGCGATCCAGCCCTGCGCCTCGATGTCCTTCCACGGTGCGTCGTAGCGCTTGGGCCCGATCAGCGAGAACACGTCGCCTTCCCGGCCATCCTCGCGCACCAGGGTTGCGGTGAGCCCGAGGCGCCGGCGGGACTGCAGGTCGGCGGTCATCCGGAACACCGGCGCGGGCAGCAGGTGCACCTCGTCGTAGACCACCAGCCCCCAGTCGCGGGAGTCGAACAGCTCCAGGTGCTTGTACTCGCCCTTGGAGCGGCGGGTGATTACCTGGTAGGTCGCGATGGTGACCGGCCGGATCTCCTTCTTCTCGCCGGAGTACTCGCCGATCTCCTCCTCGGTCAGTGACGTCCGCTCGATCAGCTCCCGCTTCCACTGCCGCCCGGCGACGGTGTTGGTGACCAGGATCAACGTCGTGGCCTGCGCTTCGGCCATCGCCGCCGCGCCGACCATTGTCTTGCCCGCGCCACAGGGCAGCACCACGACACCCGAGCCGCCGGCCCAGAACGACTGCACGGCCTGCGCCTGGTAGTCGCGTAGCTGCCAGCCGTCCTGCCGCAGCGCGATCGGATGCGCCTCGCCGTCGACGTAACCGGCCAGGTCCTCGGCGGGCCAGCCGACCTTCAGCAGCAGCTGCTTGAGCCGCCCGCGTTCGCTGGGGTGCACGACCACTGTGTCGTCGTCGATGCGCGCGCCCAGCATCGGGGTGATCTTCTTGTTGCGCAGGATTTCTTCCAGCACCGCGCGGTCTAGCGAGTTCAGCACCAGGCCGTGCGCCGGGTCGTTGGCCAGCTGCAGGCGGCCGAAGCGGCCCATCGTCTCGACGATGTCCACCAGCAGCGGCTGCGGCACGGGGTAACGCGAGTAGCGCACCAGCCCGTCCACCACCTGTTCCGCGTCGTGCCCGGCGGCGCGTGCGTTCCACAGCGCGAGCGGCGTGATGCGGTAGGTGTGCACGTGCTCCGGGGCGCGCTCCAGCTCCGCGAACGGTGCGATGGCGGTACGGGTCTCGTCGGCGAGGTCGTGGTCGACCTCGAGCAGCAGGGTCTTGTCGGACTGGACGATCAGGGGTCCGTCGGTCACGGGTGCGCAGCTCCCTCGGGTCGGACGGCTTCTTCGCAGGTGATCGGCGGTGCCGGGGTACCTGTCGGACTCCGCACCCAGTATTCCACCGTCGCTGCTACTGCCCGTTCGGGCACCACGCACGCCGGGTTATATGTCTCACCGCGTCAACCTGATCAGGTTTTCGGTCCGTCGTGTCGATTGCGTCTGCTGGCATCGCCCCGATTTTTTTTGGAGTCCGGTGCTCTCCATACGTCATGTATCCAGATGATCGACGAAGATTCCGACGAGAATGCGTCCGCCCAGCCGCTGCTCAGGCAGTGTGAAGTGTACGCGGTTCCGTGCGGGGTGCTGTTTCGCATGCCACTAGGATGCAGCAACGGCTCGCGTACGGTCAGCCGTCGCTTGGTTAGCCGTTCCTGGCGCAGTGCCAGTACTTGTGCCGTGTGCTCCCCTCGTACACCGACTCCGAGCTCGTCAGGTGGCTCGGCAGACACGGACAGTAGGTCGCGGGGGCCGAGGCGCTCCGCACAGAGATACGTGAAGCCGCTTCCTGACTGGTCCAAGGCGAGCGGGGACTTTCTGGGCGAATTTTTAAGCGTGAGGTGCAGAGCGCGCTCGCTGGGGACACTGAAGCGGTATCTCCAGTCGGCGTCTGTTCCGTCAGTTCGCAGCAGTACGTCGATCTCAGGTCGTCGTGCAGCTGGGTGCAGCAGTTCTTGCGCCTCGCCTAGTACGGCAGCAGCCATTTGGTTTTTGACCTGCGGGAACGTGTGGTTGGGGGCTGCATTCGATGTAGGGCAGCCGCCTGTTAATCATGTGT
>NZ_JBSFLZ010000230.1:0-4819 GCF_053599315.1 Saccharopolyspora sp. NPDC000995 | reverse complement strand
AGCTGACCAAGCTCTCCAAGGAGCAGGCCGCCTACATCGGTGTCGACGTCGATGGCCCCTACAAGCCCGACCACTACCGCTACTGATTCCCGCCCCCGGAACCCGCCGCAGCGCCGCCGCGCCTGCGGCGGGTTCCGCGTTCAAGCCGCTCCATTATCGTTTAGAGTCACTATCGTTTCAGTATTGATCGAAATTATTTTGCACCGGGCATCGAAGACTGGTTCTACCTCCGGGTCGAGGTGCCGCGCGGGGTGACCGAGATCGAGGTGATCTACTCCTACTGTGCTGCCGGGGCGCGGGCGCAGCGGCTGTGGACCCCGGCAGGGCACTGCCTTGGCGGCACCCGTCGATCTTGAAGCGAGAAATCCGGCGACGAGGCGACGACGGATCCGAGCCAGAAGCCATGCCCCCGCCGGAACTGACGACCGGCTCCTTGCCCTTCGCTCATCGCTGCTCGTCGAGGTTGAGGAGTTTTTCGGCGGTCTGGCGCATTTCGACCTTGCGGATCTTCCCAGTCACCGTCATTGGGAACTCGTCCACGACGTGGACGTAGCGGGGGATCTTGTAGTGCGCAAGCTTGCCGGTGCAGAACTCCCGCAACGCCTCCGCGGTCAGGGCGTCGGCGCCCTCGCGCATGCGGATCCAGGCCATCAGCTCCTCGCCGTAGCGCTGGTCAGGGACTCCGACGACCTGGGCGTCGAGGATGTCGGGGTGGGTGTAGAGGAATTCCTCGATCTCGCGGGGGTAGATGTTCTCGCCACCTCGGATCACCATGTCCTTGATCCGGCCGGTGATGCTGACGTAGCCGTCCGCGTCCATCACCGCCAGGTCGCCGGTGTGCATCCAGCGGGCCGCGTCGATGGCCTCCGCGGTCTTGTCGGCTTGCTGCCAGTAGCCGAGCATCACTGAGTACCCGCGGGTGCAGAATTCGCCCGCCGTGCCGCGCGGCACGGTCAGTCCGGTGGCCGGGTCGATGATCTTGACCTCAAGGTGCGGCCCGATCCGGCCGACCGTCGAAACCCGGCGCTCCAGGGAGTCGTCGGTGCGGGTCTGCATGGACACCGGCGAGGTTTCGGTCATGCCGTAGCAGATCGAGACTTCCGCCATGCCCATCCGGTCGATGACCTGCTTCATCACCTCCACCGGGCAGGGCGAGCCAGCCATGATCCCGGTGCGCAGCGACGACAGGTCGAAGGAGTCGAAGTCCGGGTGGTCGAGCTCGGCGATGAACATCGTCGGCACCCCGTACAGCGACGTGCACCGCTCCGCCGCGACCGCCGCCAGCGACGCGGCGGGATCGAAGCCCGCAGCGGGGATGATCATGGCGGCGCCGTGGCTGGTGGCGGCGAGGTTGCCCATGACCATGCCGAAGCAGTGGTAGAAGGGCACCGGGATGCAGATCCGGTCGTCCTCGGTATAACCGCAGAGCTCACCGACGAAGAAACCGTTGTTGAGGATGTTGTGGTGCGACAGCGTCGCGCCCTTGGGGAATCCGGTGGTGCCGGAGGTGTATTGGATATTGATCGGGTCGTCGGTGGACAGCCCGACCCAGCCCAGTCGGACCGGATCTGCCGGACTGGCCGTGAGAGCAGTCCACTCCGGAGTGTCGAGGAAGACCACCTGCTCCAGGCCGGGGCACTGCGGGCGGACCTCCGCCACAATCGCGGCGTAGTCGGAGGATTTGAACGACTGGGCGGAGACCAGCAACTGGACCCCGGCCTGGTTCAGCACGTACTCCAGCTCGTGCACCCGATACGCCGGGTTGATGTTGACCAGGATCGCGCCGATCTTCGCCGTGGCGTACTGGATCAGCGTCCACTCCGCCCGGTTCGGCGACCAGATCCCCACCCGGTTGCCCTTGCCGATCCCGGCATCCAGCAGTCCGACGGCCAGCGAGTCCACCGCCGCGCCGAACTCCCGGTACGTCCACCGACGCCCCGAGGCGCATTCCACCAGCGCGTCCCGATCCCCGAACTTCGCCACCGCCCGATCGAGATTGGCACCGATCGTTTCCCCCAACAACGGCACCTCGGAAACACCCGAGTCGTAGGACAGCTGCTCGGTCGCCACCTTTGCCTCCCGAAAAGCGATGCTCAGCAGTAGCGTCGCAGACAGTAGAGTCCTTCGGCGCAATCCGTCACGCCCGGATGGGGGTAGTGCCCCGGGACCCCGCGGTTCGCGAAGGCCTTGTGGGCATTCGATCCGCAGCATCGACTTTTGCATTTCCGCACCCAACGCGCGCTTGTTTGGTGGCGTGGGTCACAGATAACCCTGCGTTAACTTTCGTTAATGCAATGCCGTGGCGGATGCGCGGTCGGTCGGGAGCTGCTGGTCCGGTCGCCCCGGCATGCGAGCCGGCGCATTTGACTGCCGGGAGGAACCGGTGAACCGGAGCGGAAACCAGGTCGTGCGCCCGAGATCACAAACGCTGGGGTGACAGCGGATTCTTCGTGGAACCGCCGGTGCTGGTGGACGTGCAGCCGCAGTTCAGCGTATGCGCGAGGTGATCTCCGGACCGGTGGTGGCCGCATTGCCGTTCAACGTCGAGCAGGGCGTCGCCACCTGCGCCAACGTCAGCGTGTACGGGCTGGCAGCCGGCGGTGTGGACCCGGGGCATCTCCATGGCGCACCACTCGCCATGCGGCTAAAGGCGGGTTCTGTTTGGATCAACCAGTGAAACGGTTTCGACACCGCGCGTCCGTTCGGAGGGTTCAAGTAGTCCGGTTGGGAGCGAGAGTTGGGGCCGGACGCGATCGACCTATACACCCCAGACCAAAGCAGTCAACGTGGCGCTGTGATCGGAGGAATTCAGACGTGAAGACCAAGGCAGCGGTCCTGCGGGAAGTGGGCAAACCGTTCGAGATCGTAGAGCTGGAGCTGGACGGCCCGGGCCCGGGCGAGGTCTTGATCAAGTACTCTGCGGCCGGGCTGTGCCACTCGGACCTGCACCTCACCGACGGCGACCTGCCGCCTCGGTATCCGATCATCGGCGGGCACGAGGGCGCCGGGATCATCGAGGAAGTGGGACCCGGCGTCACCAAGGTCAAGCCCGGCGACCACGTGGTGTGCAGCTTCATCCCCAACTGCGGCACCTGCCGCTACTGCTCGACCGGCCGGCAGAACCTGTGCGACATGGGCGCGACGATCCTGGTTGGCTCCATGCCCGACGGGACATTTCGCTTCCACGGCGAGGGCCAGGACTTCGGTGCCATGTGCATGCTGGGCACCTTCTCCGAGCGGGCGACGATCTCGCAGCACTCGGTGGTCAAAGTGGACGACTGGCTGCCGCTGGAGACCGCGGTGGTGGTCGGCTGTGGGGTGCCCAGCGGTTGGGGCACGGCGGTCAACGCTGGCGACGTCCGGGCCGGTGACACCGTGATCATCTACGGTATCGGCGGGCTGGGCATCAACGCCGTGCAGGCAGCGGTGCAGGCGGGGGCCAAGTACGTGGTCGTCGTAGACCCCCTCGAGTTCAAGCGGGAAACGGCGTTGAAGTTCGGTGCCACGCACGCTTTCGCAGACGCCGATGAGGCGCAGGCGAAGGTCATCGAGCTGACCTGGGGTCAGGGCGCGGATGCGGCGCTGATCCTGGTCGGGAAGGTCGACGAGACCGTGGTGTCGAAGGCGACCGCGGCGATCGGCAAGGGCGGCACCGTCGTCATCACCGGCCTCGCCGATCCGGCGAAGCTCACGGTGCACGTCTCCGGCGCGGACCTGACGCTGAATGAGAAGACCATCAAGGGCACGCTGTTCGGGTCGTCCAACCCGCAGTACGACATCGTGCGGCTGCTGCGCCTTTACGACGCCGGGATACTCAAGCTCGACGAGCTGATCACGACGCGATACACGCTGGAGCAGGTCAACGAAGGCTACCAGGACCTCCGCGACGGCAAGAACATCCGCGGCGTGATCGTGCACGACTGATCCGACTGCCGGCGCCCGCGGCTGCTTCGCACCAGAAGCACCTGCGAGCGCCGGCAGCTCGTCGCAACGGCAGCGATCAGGAGCCCCGGGCGAAGGTTTCGACGATCTTGCTGTTGAACGCGGACAGGTCGCGCGGGCTGCGACTGGTCACGAGCCCGTGGTCGACCACGACCTCCTCGTCGACGACCTCGCCGCCTGCGTTGCGGATGTCGGTGCGGATGCTGTGGAACGACGTCAGCTTGCGGTCCCGCACCACGTCGGCCTCCACGAGCGTCCAGGGCCCGTGGCAGATCGCGCCGACCGGCTTGCCCGAGTCCACGAAGCTCCGGACGAACTCCACCGCGCGTGCGTCGCGCCGGAGGTTGTCCGGGTTGATCGTGCCGCCGGGCAAGATCAACGCGTCGTAGTCGTCGGCCGAGGCATCGGAGATCTCCCGGTCGACGGTGAACTGGTCGCCCGGGTTGATGTCGTGGTTCATCGCCTGGATCTGGCCGGCGTGGACCGAAACCAGTTCGGCCTCGGCACCGGCCTGCTCCACGGCTTGGCGCGGCTGTTCGAGTTCGACCTGCTCGACACCGTCGGCGGCGAGGATGGCCACCCGGCGGCCGCGCAGTTCGTTCGCCATGTCCGATCACCTTTCCCGATGTGGATCTGCTGCGGTTTTCCGGCACCGGCTCGACTCGCGGGTACCGGTCAGTTCCAGGGTGCGCCGCCGTGTTCGGCACGCAACTCGGCGACGCCGCCGTTGCGTACTGACATCGATGGGGACCGTTCGGTGCGGCTTTCACCGAACAGCCGCTGCTAGTCCTTCATCAAGCGTGTCGGGTGGGTAGATCCGGCCTGAGGTAAGGCAAAGGCCTTATCCTGCTTGGGTTTGCGACTCCAACGCATCCCA
>NZ_JBSFLZ010000229.1:0-4980 GCF_053599315.1 Saccharopolyspora sp. NPDC000995 | reverse complement strand
GGATGTGATGGCACACGAGTTGATGACGAACCCGCGGGATGATCAGCAGTTGCAGTTGCGGTGGGAACTGGTCAGTTACCTGGCTGGTGACCTCAACGGCGGTGCGGACACGAGTATTGCCAATGCCTTGCTTTCCGCCACGGTGACCTCGGAGCGAGGAGACAAGCACTCTGTAGGACGCCAAATTTTTCAGCGGCGCGTGGCGATTGGGATGTCTTTCAGTGGTTTGCCGGACAGTGCTGCGGTCGAACGGATGCTGCGAAATGAGGCACTTGAGGACGCGCTTCGCGGGGATTACACCATCGCCTCTTTTGGGGCTCGGTTCAACAGATCTGTGCCATGGGGTCGCAAAGTTATTGATGAGGCCAAGGCGCTGATCTCCGAATTGCGAACTGCCGGTGAGGCTCTGCGGCAGATTTTGGTGGAGGCGGAGGCGGATACTGACCTGTGGAACGTATATGACGCCAAGATTGCGGAGTGGTTGGATCTAGATGGGGTGCGTTTGGACGCGATCCGCAGCCGGGCAGAGGAAGCTGTCGCTGCTGTTCAGCAGTTGCGGGAACGGCTGCCAAATAACGCGATACCGGAAATGCGGGATAGTTTCGAGACAGCAGACGGCGGGTTACGGCAGTGGGGGGCTCTGCATGGTCCAGATCCGGTGGGCCAGACGTTCGCTGACGCGGACCAGCACTTCGGGCGAATGCAGGATGATCCATCGTGGAATGTGGTCCCGCATCGGCCGCTGACGCATGGCGGTCGTATAGGGGATGCGCAGGCGTTGTTGCAGGACTGGAATGAGCGGTACGAGCGGGCCGCGGCGCAGATGCATGAGTGGGTCGGCATCGCTGGTCATGATGCGGTGCACCGGTTGTTGGCTGATGCGGACGGGATTTTGGGGCCGCTGAGGGTGTCGTGGCAGTTCCGGAATGTGCTGGCGCACTGGTTGGGTGAGAATCCGGGTGACTGGCACGGTGCTCAGGCGGTGCGGGTGGAACTGGCCGGTTATCTGGCCGGTGACCCTGATATCGGCGTGGTGGTGAGTGGTTTGCCTCGTGATGCGTTCGAGGCGGTGAGAGTGGAAGAGGCGCGTTGGCAGGAGGTTGGTGCTGGGAATCAGGCGGAGGTTGGGGCCGTTGCCGTCTCGATGGTGCGTGGGGTCGATGATGATCCAGCGCTGCGCGTTACTTCTCAGACAAGCTCGGTAAAGCGCAGGTTCGCGGAGGCCGGTAGGGCGTTGCGGCAGGTGGCCGACGAGCAAGGTCAAGGTGCCGTGGACGGTTTGTACGCTGCCGCGGACGAGGTCTTGGGGTCTCTTAAGGAGTCGCAGCCGTTCCGGGATGTGATGGCGCACGAGTTGATGACGAACCCGCCGGATGCTCAGCAGTTGCAGTTGCGGTGGGAACTGGTCAGTTACCTGGCTGGTGACCTCAGCGGCGGTGCGGACACGAGTACTGCCGACGACTTGCTTTCCGCCACGGTGCCCCCGGAGCTTGGAGCAAACGCAGATAAGGTTAGACGGCAGCTGATGTATCGACGACGCGTGGCGATTGGCAAGGCGTTTAGTGGTTTGTCGGACGGTGCTGTCGAACGGGTGCTGCGAAACGAGGCGCGCGACTACGCGCTTCGCGAGGAGATCGCGAAGTGGTTGCCGATTAATCGGAACGCGCAGGTCCAAGCTATCCGCAGCCGGGTAGAGGAAGCTGTCGCTGCTGTTCAGGAGTTGCGGGAACGGCTGCTAAATAACGCGATACCGGAAACGCGGGATAGTTCCGAGACAGTAGATGGCGGGTTACCGCAGTGGGGGGCTCTGCATGGTCCAGATGAGGTGGGCCAGACGTTCGCTGACGCGGACCAGCACTTCGGGGGAATGCAGGATGATCCATCGCGGAATGCGGTCGCGGATGCGCAGGCGCTGCGGGACTGGGATGAGCGGTACGTGCGGGCCGCGACGCAGTTGCATGAGTGGGTCGGCATCGCTGGTCATGATGCTGTGGGCCGGTTGTTGGCTGATGCGGACGGGATTTTGGGGCCGCTGAGGGTGTCGTGGCAGTTCCGGAATGTGCTGGCGCACTGGTTGGGTGAGAATCCGGGTGACTGGCACGGTGCCCAGGATGTGCGTGCGGAACTGGCCGATTACCTGGCCGGTGACCCTGGCATTGGCGTGGCGGTGAGTGGTCTGACTCTCGACGCGTTCGAGGAAGTGCGAGCGGAAGAGGAGCGTCGGCAGGCAGATCGTGCTGGCAACCAGGCGGAAGCAGCGGTCGTTGCTGTCCCGATGGTGCGCGGGTTCGATGATGATCCAGCGTTGCGCGTTTTTTCTCGCGTTGGTTCGGTACGGCGGAGGTTCGCGGAGGCCGGTAGGGCGTTGCGGCAGGTGGCCGACGAACAAGGTCAAGATGCGGTGGACGGTTTGTACGCTGCCGCGGACGAGGTCTTGGGGTCTCTTAAGGAGTCGCAGCCGTTCCGGGATGTGATGGCACATCAGTTGATGACGAACCCGCCGGATGCTCAGGAGGTGCAGGAGTTGAGGTGGGAACTGGTCAGTTACCTGGCTGGTGACCTCAGCGGCGGTGCGGACACGGGTACTTCCAACAACTTGCTTTCCGCCCTGGATACCCGGGATCCTGAAGAGATAGTTTCTCGAGCAGTGCAGGGGTATTATCGGTGCGTGGCGGTTGGCAAGGCGCTTAGCGGTTTGCCGGATGACAATGCTGTCAAAAAGGTGCTGCGAAACGAGGCACGTGAGGAAGCGCTTCGCGGGGATTACACCACCGCCGCTTTGGGGGCTCGGTACAACAGATCTCACGATTGGGGTAACAAAGTTCTTGCTGAGGTCAAGAAGTCGCTGACCTCAGATTTGCAAGCTTCGGTGGATTCTCTGCGGCAGATTTTGGCAGGAGTGGGGGCACACGCTGACTTGCAGAACGAATATGAGACCAAGATTGGAGTGTGGTTGGATCTTAAAAGGGTGCGGGTCGCAGAGATCCGCGACCGTGTACACGAAGCTGCCGATGCTGTTCGAGAATTGTGGGCCTTGCGGGAGCGGCTCCGGAATGACGCGATACGGGAATTGCGGGCGATTTTCGGGGCAGCCGACTGGTTGCGGCAGTTCGAAGATCTGTCCGGTCCAAATTCGGTGGTCCAAGCGTTCCTTGACGTAGACCGGCACTTCGGGCGAATGCAGGATGATCAATTGCGGAGGGCGGTGGTGCATTGGTGGGTGACCTATGGAGCTCAGATAGGGGATGCTCGGGACCGTATAGGGAGTGCGGAGGCGTTTGTGCAGCGACTGCACCGTCTGCAGCTCGCGGCGATGGCGGTGAGTGCGGGCGCGGGGCCGGAGCCGGGTAGGGACGTGCTGTCGCAGTCCACTGAGGATGTATCGGGTTATGCGGACACCGGTGACATTGGTGATACCGAGAGCGTCTTCGATGAGGCGGAACTGGAGCGGTTGCGGGAGCGGCTTGATCGCTTGAGGGGAGAGGCGGAGTCGTCGGAAGGCCCGATGCCCGCTGCGGGGGTGCAGCAGTCGCAGGGTTCGGCTGGCGCGAGTGACGGGGGTGGGCCGTCACGGTGGGGCATCGACCGGTACGGGCGGTCCGGTGACGTCGTGGTTGGTGGTGGGTCGGGGTCTGACGGTTCGGGCGGTGGGGTGAGTGCGGGTGGGGTCGGGGCCGAGCCTGGATCGGAGATCTCAGCGGAGGGGGAGTCCGATTCGGATGCAATGGGTTCGGCGGGTTTTGGTGCGGTGGCCGAGCCGGGCGATCGTGCGGAGGAAGCCGGGGAAAGCCGCGCGAATGGTGCGACGAGTTCGACGGAAGCGGACCGTGCGGACGAGGCGCGGGGTGTGGTGGAGCATTACGTGGGTATGGCGGGTGGTCGGGCTGCGTTGGCGGATGCGATCGGGTTGCATCATCAGGAACGGGGTTTCGGTCGGTTCGGTTCGCGGTGGGTGCGTAATTATGAGCAGCGTTTGGTCAACATTGCCCGGCTGATGTTGGATCTGCGCGACAGTGCCGCGTTCGAGGGTGCGCCTTCTGTTTTGGGCTTGCGTAATGTTCGGCGTTTGTTCGACGCGGTTCGCCATCGTTATCCAGATGTGGGCGAGACCGTGACGATCGATCATGTGCGCCGGTTGGTGCGGGACTTCAACCCAGATGATGAACGTCCGGTGTCGGATGCGGACGTGCGGATGCTGGTGACACTCATCCCATCCGCGAAGGATCTGTGGGGTGAGGTCAGCTTTGACACCTTGCGGCGTGTTTGGCGCACGCAAACGGCCCCTATGGAAATGCCCGGCCGTGAAGCGCTGCGTGCTCTGGAGCCCATTGTCAGCCAGCTGACGGCTAATCGTGCGCGGCTGGAGGCGAACGGGCAGGGCTTGCTGGCTCGTGTCGAGGATTTCCTGGATAACGTCCGGGAGGAGATGAGGACGCATTGGCGGCCGACCGACCGTTCTCGTGTGACCTTGTTGAGTGATCTCCGGGTTAGCGGTGAATGGCTGGTCCAGGAGATGAATGCGGATGTGAGCGATCCTGCCGTAGCCGTGTTGGTGGCGTTGGCGCAGGAGCACGGTGGCGGACGCGCTGTGGCCCAAGCGGCCGGCGTGGATTCGCAGTCTGGGGCATGGGATCGGCAGAGCCCGCGCGATGCTGTGAACCGGGTGTGGGAGCGGTTGACCAACGTTGCGCGGTTGGCGGTGGCCAGGGATGGAGACCAGCCGACTCTGGATCAGTTGCGGCAGGCCGCCGACATTGCCCGGCTCAGGCCGCGCGTGCAGGGTTTGCGGGTGCAGGGTGCGGACCCCCGGCTGGGTCCGATGCCTGCTGATCTGGACGAAGCGGGACTGGCCGGGTATCTGCGGTCGGTGGTCGAGTTGTGGGCGGAGCGTCCCCGGCAGGGGGAGGAGTTCGGGGGCGCTGCCGTGCGTGCGGTGACCGAGAACGATGTGCATCACCTGGCCGACCTGATGATGTCGCA
>NZ_JBSFLZ010000228.1:0-5099 GCF_053599315.1 Saccharopolyspora sp. NPDC000995 | reverse complement strand
CAAGCACGATCACGATGGCACCACAAACGCACCAGACTCGCCCGCGACACCAAGATCACCCAGGTCAGCTAGCGAATGGCTGCTGCCGTACTAGTACGACTCGCCAGCGAGCTTTTCAAAAACGGCCGATCCCTCAGATATCTCACAATCAATTTTTGGACGTTTCATTTGCTTTCCAGGCGGCAATCTGAGTTCGGGAATTGAAACCGAGCTTTACTAGGATATGTTCCACATGGGCCTCTACGGTACGCCTGGAGATCACCAATTCAGAAGCGATTTCCTTGTTGGAAAGGCCACGCGAGACACATTCAGAAACCTCGATTTCTCGTTTCGTTAACAGCGCGCCTATCCCAAATTCTAGGCCAGCGGGGCTTGGTTCTTTCGTTGTCTCGCCAACCGCAAGGGCTACCACCTCGTCTCTTGCTAACTGAGCCCCATCTTTATAGAAAGAGAAGAAATCCTCGCCGAGATCTGCGCGGCATCGCGCGATGCATTGTTCCCTGAATTCGATCAGCGGCTGCCACCCGAACACGGGCTCGCCGATTTGGTCCCACATCTTCTTCGTAGCACCAAGCAGCACAGCTGTTTTTTGCGAGTTTCCATCCGAGGCTTCGATCCAGGCTGCTATCTCCATGCAGAATGGAATGCCAAGCGCATAGTCAAATTCGTTCTTATTTTGGATCGATTCGCGAATATGGACGGATGCTTTTTTGGTGTCGCCAACTACCCACCATGCGATGCCAAGTACCCACGACATCCACGACCGCACCCACGACTCGTCCAACCGTGTGCAGATAGTCGTGCATTCTTCGCCTAGGGCGAGCACGTTGTCAATCTCTCCGCGCACAGCAGACACCATTCCCCGTTGCGGAAACACTGTCAACGCGGTGCCGGACCAGTCCGCCGATACGCGATGTTGGGCGAGTGCCTCGTCTAGTAGCAGCTCTGCACGAGGAAGATTGTTTGCCCACATTTCCGCAGCGCCGAGAAGATGGTTCGCGTGAAATTGATCGATTCTATCGCCAATTTCTCCCGCTAGGTTATATGCCTCGTTGAGCAGTACGACGTCGGATACGTGGTCGCCTTGGAGCGCGGCGATCCATCCGTTGGTCCACAATGCTCTGGCCCGCTCGGAGCTGGGCTCGGGGTTAAGGGACAGTGCGCGGTCTAGCCAGTACCGGCCGTCGCGGATGAATCCAACGGCGATCCAGTACAGCCACAGTGAGGCTGCCATGCGCAGGCCGATCCTTTCCTCGCCCGGGGTGGTGAGGGAGTAGTCCAGCGCGGCCCACAGGTTGGGGCGCTCGACGCTAAGGCGCTCGGCCCATGCCGGTTGGCGTGGGCCGGACGACTCGGCGTCGGCCTGCTCCGCTATGCTCAGGTAGTAGTCTCGATGACGGCGGCGCAAGGTTTCCTGCTCGTTGGTTTCGGCAAGGCGCTCGTGTCCATATTGGCGAATCGTATCGAGCATCGAGTACTGAGCCAGGGAATACTCTTCGCTCTTGTTTAATACGGATTTGTCAACGAGCCCTGCCACTGCTGAAAACATGTTTTCAGCGGTCAGTCCGTCGCCGATACACACGCTTTTGATTGCATTGAGGTTAAAATCTCCGGCGAACACCGAACACCGCGCCCATAGGATGCGTTCGGTTTCCGTGCAAAGATCAAAGCTCCACTCTATCGTCGCCCGGAGCGTCCGCTGATGCGGCAGCGCCGAACGATCACTACCGGTAAGCAGGCCAAAACGGTCATCCAAGCAATCGAGGACTTCATTTGGCGACAAGAATCGGATAAGTGCAGCAGCGAGTTCGATGGCCAGCGGAACTCCGTCCAAATACTGACACACCTGGACCACGGCAGCTGCGTTGTCCTTGTTGATTTCGAATTCTGGTACAACAGCGGCCGCCCGGTCTTGAAACAAGGCCAAAGCCTCGTACTCTAAAGGCAATCGACTCGGCGATATGTAACCGAATTGCGACTCAACAACGGGCGGTACCGATAGCGGACATACCGGACAAATTTGTTCTGCGGTAATCCCCAATGGCTGACGACTAGTAGCCAGGATGCGTAGTTCCGGGCACCCCGATAGTAACGCGTTGGTCAATTGTGCACATGCATCTAGGAGATGTTCGCAGTTGTCCAGAATCAACAGCAGTCGCTTGTCCGCAAGGTAGTCCGTCAGCACCGTCTGCGGATCACGCATAGACTGATCACGCAGATCGAGCGCAACCGCTACTGTCTGTGCCACTTGCTTGGGGTCGTGGGTTTTGCCTAGATCGACCCAGTACTGGCCATCCGGAAATGCCCGTCGCAGTCCCTGCGCTGCATGCGAAGCCAACCGCGTTTTTCCTACCCCTCCAGGGCCGGTCAGTGTTACCACCCTGGCCCGGGAGAGCAAGCGTCGGACTTCACCCGCTGCCTTTCGGCGTCCGACAAAACTGGTCTCCTTGTGATGCAGGTCACTCATCTTTGGGAGTGTAGTCGATCCAGCTGCCTTTGTGACTACTCCGCGACTCCCTTCGGGATCCTGCTGGTTAATTCCTGATCATGCTGCGAGGGCGTGTTCGAGGCGGGCGAGATGGCTGGTGCGGGTTTGGTCGAGTGCGTGACCGTTCCACTAGGCATCGAGGCGGATCAGGTTGAGCGCGACAGCGGAGAACACGTGTTGCAGGTGGGTTTTGGTCAGTACGCGGTAACGGGTGTGGCGTAGCTCGGTGACCGCGATGCCTTAGCGGATGGTGCCCTCGACACCGGCCCGCAGCGCGTATTTGGCTTGCCAGTGCTTGGTTTACTGGTCGGCGCGGGCAGCGCGTTGAGCCTCGTGGACGGCCCGCGGATGCACGGTGAGCTGACGGCGCCGGGTCCGGGAGGTGGTGTGCACTGCTCGCGGACCGGACAGGGCCCAAAGGTGGCGGTCGCGAAAGTGATCACGATCGTGTCGGTGCCGCGCTGGGCGGCAGGGTTCCAGGTGGAGCTGGTCTGGCCTTGCGAGCAGGTGGGCTGTTCGCGGTCGAAATCGATGGTGAAGCGGGTGCGGTCGAACCCGGCGCCGGCCCTGGCCTGGGGTGAGTGGTGAGGCACGGTGCGTCAATTTCCTTTTTTATCGGCTCTTCGCATTTGATGGGGATGTGTAACCAGTTGGTTACATGTGGTGTGTGTGGTGCGGTGACGTTCTGTACCCATTCGGGCCGAGTGGATCGGTTAGCGGCGTAAGCGGCGTTGCTGGTGGGCGACGTTGGTGGATCCTAATGCTGTCCGGTAGACGAGTTTGACGAGAGGTTGACGCCTTCGGCTGCGGCGTTGCTGTGACCGGTGAGTACACCCCGGGATCTCGACACGCCAGGTGGAGATGGTCTGGCCCAGAGTCACGATCTCCGGAACGGTGGCGCCGATCGTGCCGCAGAAAATGAAGAATGCCTCGAACGCTCTGCGGAGCCGATGACCGGTAATGACTACGCCGGTCTGGTTGGGAGACAGGCCGATCACCGCACGCAGAAGTTCCTTGGCCCGCCACGCCGCACCGAGTTGCCGTCCGTACCCGCCCAAGTCGGCCAACGCACGACACCTTCTGCCGTGCGCGCTCGGAGAGCTTTTCTCTGCCGCACAGCAACAAATTCTCGATCACGTACTCGGGATCGGTGGCGCGACCACGCCGCCGTAGTGCTCGAAGGTGACCCGGCGCCGAACATCGCCGACCATTTTGTTGGCCAACTGGACGACGTGGAAAGCATCAACGACCAGGCTCGCGTTCAGCAGCAGCAAGCTGGTGGTGACCATCAATTTGTACACACTGGACATGTCGATGGTGACCTGCGTGATACCCGCTCGCCAGGCCGGGTCCAGCGCGGCCAGCCACGCCGCGGCGTCCACCCCGGCCCGGCCTTCGACCTGACCCAGCAGCCCGTGCCCACCGGCGGAGTCCACGAATACCGTCTGCCAGCGGTCGGCGTCGGCCACCCACGCCCCGCTGGCCGGATCACGGTGGTACAACGGCTTGCCCCGGCGGTGGTCGTCGATGCCCAGCACCGCCACCGGCGGCAACACCCCACCCACCGACCGGCACGGCCGAGCGGCCACCCCGGTGCTGACGGGGCGGAATCCGCATCAGCCCTTACCCGCTCACCGTCACTGGTGGCGTTCCCGTCACCGGTGGCCTCGGGGACAGGGCCGTCGGTCTTGGTGTCGGTGACGTGGACACCGCCCGCAGCGGCCACTTCGACGAAGGCGTCATGGACGGTGTGCCAGGCCACCCCGAGCCCGGCGGCGACCCGGGACGCCGGCACCAGCCAGTCCCCCACCAGATGCCCCATCACCGTCCGGGCATGCCCCGACACCCTCGCCCGCCGACCGGCCGCCGGTCCCGTCTCGGTGAAGCTCACCGTGTCGCACTCGGTGTCCTCACACCAAAATCGGGACTTATGCCGGTCACGCCCAATCGCGACCAGCGTCGCGTGGGCGAGAGTGTGGGTCGTGGACTCCTTGACCCGACTTGATGCTCCGCCGCAGCCCGGACAGCACGCCCGCAGTCCCGCCGCGCTCGTGACGTGCACCGTCCAGGAACCGTCGGCCTCCCGCTCGACGAGCTCGACCTCGACCCCCTCAACCTTAACAACTCCGCCGACACCGTAGTCTGTAACACGCGCCCACCGCCCACCTGATGATCCTTGATCTTCGTCGACAACGATCATCACAGGCCAGTGGGCGCGCTTCGTCTCCGCCCTCGCGCGAACCGGCCGCAGCTACGGAACGGAACACCCGGCTATCATCACGCGTGATCACTCGGGTACAGAATCCGCCCCACCGCGAAGAGCCTTTTTATCTGGCAATAATTTGCATTTACAGTATGCCCCTTCCTCTTCGGCGACAGCGTTGACGATCAACGGCCCGAGCACCCCGGCCGCCGACCAGGCGGTTAGCCGCCGACCGTGGATCGCGCCCACCTGGAAGCTGCCGAACAGGTCCTTGAGGTACGCCGGGACGGTCAAGAATCCCCCGCCGTAGAGCATTATTCTGGCGGTTTGAATACCGGGCAATAGGGCAACGGCCCCGACCAGTAAGATCGTTTTCCTACCAAAGAACACGACTTACAGGTGGAGCCG
>NZ_JBSFLZ010000227.1:0-5113 GCF_053599315.1 Saccharopolyspora sp. NPDC000995 | reverse complement strand
TCGCACCGGGGCCCCTCATGATGCGGAGGCACGATGACCCCAGAGACCCACGACCCGCAGACCGCGGACGAGAAGTTCGATGACGAGCACTACCCCGCCTACACCATGGGCCGCGCCGCCGAGATGCTCGGCACCACCGCGGCGTTCCTGCGGAGCCTGGACGAGGCACGACTGATCGAGCCGCAGCGCTCCTCCGGTGGACATCGCCGCTACTCCCGCTTTCAGCTGCGCCTGGCCGCTCGCGTCCGGGAACTCGTCGACCAGGGCACCGGTCTCGACGCCGCCTGCCACATCGTCACCCTGGAAGACCAACTCCAGGAAGCCCGAAACCTCAATGGTCCGACGCCACCGTGACGATCCCTCTGTCGAAACGCCTGGGCACCGCCTCCGCAGCGGCGGTCACCCCACTCGAACATGAAGGCGCCCACGACACGCTGCCCACCATCGATGGAAGGCCTACGCCACCTGCGTGGTCGGACCATCGGGAACCGTCGCCGAGATCGAACGCGACCGCGACGTCGCCAACACCGTCCTCAGCGACGCCGACCGCATCCTGACGCACCTGCGCGCTCCACAGGCACGGACCCTACAACGACCAGAAATTCCCCGACTAATCATCGATCGCTTCTGGCTCGCGCAGGATCACCGCGATCAGGTTCCGCGTCAGTTCGTTGCTGCGGGCCTGCTTGCCGCCAGCGTGGGTGAAACAGTCCAGGAACCCGGTGTGCTTGTCCAACTCGATCAACAGCGACACGACCGGGGCGAACGGGAGCATCTCGGTCAGCTCGGCCCTGAGCGCGGCGGCTCGGCCGGGACGTCCTCGACGACGCGCCCCACTCCAGCACGTCCCCACCGAAGCCCACACCCACCTCACCACCCGAACCAGCGGCGACCAACAACAACGAGCCTTGGCATGCAGATACGCCAGCACTGGCTGGCCTTCTGCGACTTCCTGACCTTCCACGACACCAGCGAAGACGACCACATCTTCCCCGCTCTCGCCCACCACCCGCACCTGCTCACCGCCCTCGACCGCCTCCGCACCGAACACCGCACCGTCGCGTGCATCAGCCCTGACCGAAATCCCCTGGCCCCCAACACCAGCCACCTGACCAGGAAACACTTGCGCGGCCACCTCGCCGGATGCCGGGCAAGCCTCACCCGAACACGCTATGCCGCTGAACCGGCTGCGAACGCCCCACCGCACTCTCCACCGGCGCCGCATGCCGCCCACCCGACACCGGCTCCCACACCGACGTCACCACCAACGACAACTCTCCATCCACCACATCCACCGACACCTGATCACCCGCCGACACCGTGCCCGCCAACACCATGGACGCCAATCGATTGTCCAATTCCCGCGCGATCACCCGACGTAACGGACGCGCCCCGAACTCCGGCTGAAACCCCCGATCCACCAACCAATCCAAACCGGCATCCCCCACGACCAACCGAATCCCCTTGACCGCCAACTGTGCCTCCGTGCGCTCCAACAACAACGACGCGATCCGCCGCAAGTGCTCCACCCCCAACGGCCGGAACACCACCACATCATCGATCCGGTTGATGAACTCCGGCCGGAAGAACGCCCGCAACTCCTCCAGCACCACCAACGCCGACTCCCCGGCATCCGCCCCCGCATCCAACACCCGATCAGCCCCGATGTTAGAGGTCATGATCACCACCACGTTGCGGAAATCCACCAACCTGCCCTGCGAATCCGTCAACCGCCCCGCATCCAACACCTGCAACAACGTGTTGAACACATCCGGATGCGCCTTCTCCACCTCATCCAGCAACACCACCGAATACGGCTGCCGCCGCACCCGATCAGTCAGCTGTCCCGCCTCGCCATAACCCACATACCCCGGCGGCGCACCCACCAGCCGGGACACCGTGTGCTTCTCCTGGAACTCCCCCATGTCCAACCGCAACAACCGCTGCACATCCCCGAACAACGCATGCGCCAACGCCCGCGCCAACTCCGTCTTACCCACCCCCGTAGGCCCCAGGAACAAGAAACTCCCGATCGGCCGATCCGGATCCGCCAATCCCGCCCGCGCCCGACGCACAGCCTCCGCCACCGACGCCGCCGCCGCATCCTGACCGACCACCCGCGACCGCAACTGCTGCTCCAACCCCAGCAACCGCTGCACGTCCTGTGCACCCACATCCGCCACCGGAATCCCGGTCCGCGACGCCACCACATCCGCCACGTCATCAGCGACCACCGTCGGCTCGAACACCGCCGACTCGCGCACCTCACCACCACGCCGCAACCGCACCCGCGAACAAGCCTGGTCCAGCAGATCCACCGCCTTGTCCGGCAAGAACCGATCCGCGATGTAACGCTGCGACAACTCCGCCGCCGCCGACAACGCCGAAGCATCGATGCGCACCCGATGATGCCGCTGGTACCTCTCCCGCAACCCCTCCAACACCACCACCGCCTCGGCCACCGACGGCTCTGCCACCATGATCGGCGCGAACCGGCGCTCCAACGCCGGATCCTTCTCCACGTGCCGCCGGTACTCCTCCACGGTCGTCGCCCCGATCAACCGCACCTCGCCCCGCGCCAACGCCGGCTTGAGCATCGTGCCCGCATCCATCGACCCCTCACCCGCACCAGCTCCCACGATGCTGTGAACCTCATCGATGAACACCAACACACTCTCCCGATGCGCCCGAATCTCCGACAGCACATCCCGGAACCGCTGCTCAAACTCCCCCCGGTACTTCGCCCCGGCCACCATCCCCGCCAGATCCAGCGACACCACCCGCATGTCCGCCAACGACCACGGCACCGCACCCTCGACGATCCGCCGCGCCAACCCCTCCACGATCGCGGTTTTCCCAACACCCGGATCCCCCACGAACACCGGGTTGTTCTTCGACCGCCGACCCAACACCTCGATCGCCTGCTCGATCTCGGCATCCCGGCCCACCACCGGATCCAACTTCCCGGACCGCGCCAACTCCGTCAGATCCAACCCGAACTCGTCCAACCGCGGCGTCACGCTCAACACCGACCGAGACCCACCCCGATCACCCAACTCGATCGCCCGCGCCAACGCCCTCCCTGCCACCGAATCCGCATCCGCGGCCAACCCCAACACCAGATGCCGCGCCCCCACCACATCGGCACCCTCACCCAACGCCTGCTGATACGCCCCCAACAACGCCCGCCGAGCCGCCGACGACAACACCGGCCGCCCCGCCACCCCCGAATCCTGCGCCACCACCGCCGACCGCACCGCAGCCGCTAACTCCTCCACCCGAACCCCGGAAGACACCAGCAACTCCGCTGTCGCCGGCACCTGCGTCACCGCCCACAGCAGATGCGCACCGTCCAACTCCCGGCTGCCCCAGTCCACAGTTGAACGAACCGCCTTCGATACCACCTCATGCGCCTGCGCATCCAGCAACGTGCCCAACGCCAAGCCGCGCTCCGACGCCGAAGCACCCCCCGACGGCCCCGAGAACACCTCACTGAACAGCGAATCAAAGGCGGCAGAGGAATCACCAACACTGCCGCGAACCAAAGGGGCCACCTCCACAACACACGCAGGCCCCGCCTGCAAACCGGACTATCAGCACACCAGCGCTCAGCACCACCCGCTCAGCAGGACCGGCGCCCGACCACCAACCCCACCAGCGCCCCCGCCAGCAGTACCGCGCTGATCCCACGACCACGCCACCGAGCCGGTGCAACCCCGGATCACTCCGGACCCGCGAAGCACTACTCGATCACCGCAGCCGCGATGTTGGCACCAACATACTGAGACGTCCGGAGCGGCCCTACAGCTATCCCGCCATCACAAGCCGGCGCCTGCCGGTACAACGGCGACTGGTTCCCGATGTTGTTGAACCCGTTAGACGCCCCAGCACCGCCGCGACGGCCACCAACGCACCACCACAGTCGTGGCATCGAGCAGCATCAACGGCTCTCCACTCGGGTCGGCGCGACCAAGTGAAAAGTAGCTGTACGTACCGAAAACTTGACAGCCCGCCCCTCGCGGATTCAACTGTCGCGTGTTCGTCATCCTGTGTCACCGGGAGTGGTGGGACTGGAATTTTAACGGTGTAACTCCTGAGATGTAGGAGGCACCAGTGACTGACGTGGAGGCCGAGCAGGCCAGCGAGGCCGCCGCGGCAGACCTTGGAAGCGCGGCGTCGTACCGGTACAGGCTGGTGAGCAGATCCAGCAGCTGGCCGATCGGGCCCGTGCCCAAGGGCTGCGGCTGACTGGTGAGGGCGGCCTGATGGGCCGGCTGACCAAGCTGGTCACCGAGGCCGCGCTAGCCGGCGAGATGAATGATCATCTCGGCTATGGCAAGCACGACCCGGTCGGCCGCGGCGGCGGCAACTCGCGTAACGGCACACCGGCCAAGACGGTGCTGACCGAGGCCGGTCCGGTGGAAATCAGCGTGCCGCGGGATCGCGACGGGAGTTTCGGGCCGACGATCGTGAAGAAGCGGCAGCGCCGGTTGACCGGAGTGGACGATGTGGTGATCTCGTTGTCCGCCAAGGGATTGACACACGGCGAGATCTCGGCTCACCTGGTCGAGATCTACGGGGCCGAGGTGTCCAAGCAGACGATCTCCACGATCACCGACCGGGTGATGGACGGGATGGTCGAGTGGCAGAACCGGCCGTTGGACCCGGTCTATCCGGTGATCTTCATCGACTGCACACGTCTTCCTCAGACTGTGGGCCGGCGAGCACTGCGCCGGGGAGTGCGCCAAGTACTGGCTGCGGGTGTTATCCGAGATCAAGAACAGGACCACCGTCGACTGCTGCATCGTGGTCTGCGACGGACTGAAGGGCCTGCCCGAGGCCATCGCCCAGGTATGGCCGCAGACGATCGTGCAGACGTGCATCGTTGACTTGCTGCGCCACAGTTTCCGTTATGCCTCCCGCAAGGACTGGAGCGCGATCGCCAAGGACCTCAAGCCGGTCTACACCGCGCCCTCGGAGCAAGCGGCGCTGGACCGGTTCGCCGAGTCCAGCGAGAAGGCCCAGAACTCCTGAAGCTACGGCCAGGTGCCAACTGGGGCGTTGTAGCTGGTCAGCCCTTTCGGCGGGGGCTGGACAATGTCTCGGTGGCCTC
>NZ_JBSFLZ010000226.1:0-5184 GCF_053599315.1 Saccharopolyspora sp. NPDC000995 | reverse complement strand
CGCTTAAGAACCCTGAGGAGGCCGGGCGTGAGGAGGCCGGGAAGGCATCGGATGAGGATGAGAAGGCTGTTGACGCGGTGCGGGCAAGGCTGGCCGATATTCGGGCAGCGATGACGGCTGTGAGTGCGGGTGCTGGGCCTGCGCGGGGTGGGGAAGGGCTGTCGGAGTCCGCTGGTTTTGCGGGGTCGGAGTTCGTGGGGGCTACGCGGTCGGGGTCCACCGAGGGTGTGGTGGGTGATATCGGGAGCGGTGGTGGGGATGCGGGGACGTTCGGGCGTGGGAGTCCGGAGTCCGAGGGCGGGTTCGGTTCGTGGTTGTCCGGTAGCGCCTTTGCCGATGGTGATGGTGTCGCGTCGTGGGGTGACGGTGCCGAGGTGCCGGGTGGTCATTTCGACGGCTCGGGGGCTCCTGCGGGGGATGCGGAGCCGAGCCCTGGCACATCCACTGACGAGGCGCATGTGCCGGGTGACGATGACGCGGGCGACTTCGATGAGGCCGAGTTCGCGAAGGCCGACAGGGTGTCTCCCACCGACGGCGATCCAGTACGCAGCGCGCCGACTTCGAACAACCCGCACGCACTCAAAGACCCGGAGGCGGAACCGCAGGCACCGGTAGCGTTACCAGCAGACGGTCCCGAGCTGCGGCGCCAGGGCTGGGGAGCCGGACTGCCCACAGAGGTAACGGGTCCGAAGCGGCAGTCCGCGAAGAGGCCGCAGGACGAGACAGGTGAAAGTTCTGGGCACTCCAAGCGACACAGGGGAAATTCAACCGCTGCTAAGAAAAAGGAAGAAAATGCGGAGTATTATCAGAAGAACAAGGAGAAGTTTAAAAGAAAAAACGCGGACTACGTCCGAAATAATCCGATCAAGGTTAAGGGGCTCGTCGCAGACAATTATCGGAAGAATAAGGATGAGATCAACGGAAAACAAAAGGCTCTTCGTCGGCAGCCGGCTGAGATGATTGCGAAGTTGTCGGCATTGTCCGAGCGGAATACGGATCAGCAGGCCGAGCTTGATTTGTGGCAGAAAGTAGAGGCCGACCGAAAGTTGGTCCGTTCGCTGAGGTGGCGGGTAAATAGTAGGGAAAAGCATGCTGCCGAATGGGCTGCGGAAATCCAGGCGGCTGAGGAAGCCCAGGCGTTGGAGAAGTTGCCACCGACCGAGGCCGAACCTGTCAGGCTGCGTAGGTTGCGCGGCCAGGTCGATGAGTTGGCTGATCTTAAGGAGCAGCTGGCGGGCACGAACAAAAGGCTGAGCGATAACAGGAAGACGCTGAAGTCGATGCAGGCCCAGGGGGAGGAGACGGGGGCGGGGCGGATTGCAGGCTTGGAGGCAAGTGGACAGCAGGATGCGATGGTGCGGGATGAGGTGGGGGAGTTTGGGGACGGTGAGCTCGCGGAGCGGCGGAGCGGGGCTGGGCAGGGTGATCAGAATACGGCGTTGGCTGACGCCGATTCCGATGCGTGGCGTGATGAGGCGTTGACGGAATTGGGTGAGCAGGATGCGGTGGAAGGTGCGGCGGATGCTGGGGCAGTTGCCGGGAACAGAGGGGATGATCCCGGGAATCCGGGTGACGGCGGGAACAGGGTGCTCACCTCGCCTGATCAGGCAGCACAGCAGGACGAGCGGGCGGCGGAGCGGAACCGGGTGAGGAGGGAGGCAGCTGCCCGGGTTGCAGAGTTGGAGGGGTTGGAGACCGAGAGGTCCCTGACGTCGGAGGTGGCAAAGGAGCTGGCGGCGCTCCAGCCGAAAGTGGCGGAGGAGCTGGCGGCGCTCCAGCCGAAAGTGGCGGAGCGGAAGCAGGAAGGGGAGGTGATGGAGACCGGGGAGAGTGGGGTCTCGGTGGCAGGGCGGGATGAGTGGGTTGCGGGGCCGGACGGGGTATCGGAGTGGACTAGGGCTCAGGCGGACGACCGTGGCCCGGGGTTGGCTGACTTCGATCTCGGTGCGCGGCTTGTTCAGATGGTGGCCGATCCAGATGTGTCGAGGGATGCGGGTGCGGCGGAGGCGGAAACGATGTTGGGAGAGGGTGCTTATGAGGAGTTTGTCGAAACCGAGCTGGCCGCGTTCAAAGAGGCGGGGGAGGGGGTGGGTGATATAGGGGAGATGGTTGGGGAGGGGGGCGATGATTTCGCTGCGTTTCTCCGTGACTATAACGGCGGAGAGGATTCTGTCGGGTTGTTTGGCGGCGAAGTGGGTGGGCTGCCTACTGGCGAGGCGGTTGTGGATGAGGGGTTGCCGCGGGGTGTGAAGCACGCGGGGCTGGTGGCGGGCGAGTTGGGGGCTGTGTATCGATTACTGCAGGGGGTGAACCGAGACAATTATCTTTCTGGTGATATGCGTTTTCGGGTGAATTGCCTGGAAGCGTTTGTGGCGTTCCATAATTCTTTGAAGTTCAACCGGCAGTTTGTGGCGGGGCCGGCTGGTCGTGATCGGGATCCGGCTCGGTTGGTGGTGGCGTTCGGTCGGGAGCCCCGGCGGGTGGATGGTGTGGCTGGGGGTGAGCAGTACGTGCGCAGCGGGCCGGTGGGGGTGGCTGCGCCGGTGATTTACCAGCGTGCGGATCGTAGTGCGCATCTGATCGCCGCGGTGCATGTGGGAGACCGTGATGGGAAAGAGGTGGTCGTTCTACTGGATCCGCAGAAGGGAGAGGACGCTGATAGGAATGACGCCCTGTCTGCAACCCGGATGTGGGTGATTCCGATGGCGGAGGTGGAACCGGATCCGACCACGCCGGTGATGTTGCCAGAAGGCGGTTCCAAGCTGCGGCGCCAGGGTTGGGGGGCTGCGCTGCCCACCGGGGTGGAGGGTCCGAACAGTCCGAACACTCAGCCTGGTGTGTCTGGGCCGGTGGCGGCGGAAGTTGGCACGGAGGGCACGAAGAGGACCCGGGAGGAGGCTGACGGGAGTTCTCCCGGGGCGTCCAAGCGACCGACAGTGGCAGGACCGGCTGGGGTTGGTTCCGGGAATCAAGGCGGCGAGGGTGACGGAACCACACCGACGGATCAGGCAGCACAACAGGACCCGCGGGCGGCAACGCAGACACGGAGACAGCAAAACAACGCGAGGCAGTACCAGGCGAGGAAGGCCGACGCCGCCCAGCTTGCGGAGTTGAAGAGGCAGCAGCAGTCGGCCCAGGAGAAGGGGAAGCAGCTGGCTCCGGAAAAGGCCAAGGAGCTGGAGCGGCTCGAGCAGAGAGTGGAAAAGTGGAAGCAGAACAAGAAGGGAAACAACGCGAGGCTGTACCAGGCGAGGAAGGCCGACGCCGCCCAGGTTGCGGATTTGCAGAGGAAGGAGCAGTTGGCCCATGAGGAGGGGAGGGAGCTGCCTAAGGCGGAGGCGGAGAGGCTGGAGCAGCTCAAGTCGAAGGTGGAAAAGCGGAGGCAGATGCACAGGGCGGCTGTCATCAATTCTTACAGGGCGAAAAAGGACGCCGACGCCGACGAATTTGCGAAGTTGAAGAAGTTGGAGGAGCTGGGGCAGCTGAATCCGGAGCAGCGGACCAAGCTCGATTTGCATCGGGAAATAGAAAAGGACGAAAAGGGGGAAAGTCGGCTGAGGAGTCGAGTATCGACACTGAAAAAAGAGGCTGCGGAGGTACGGGCGTTGGAGGCGTTGCCGAGGAGTGCCGATGTTGAGGGCCAGCTGCGTGCGTTGCGGGACAGGATGGTTAGGTGGGCTGGTTCTGCGGAGGAGTTGGGGGAGACGCGGGAAAGGCTGAAGACAAATAGGGCGGCGCTGACGGCGATGCAGGCCCGGAAGGAGACTGGGCCCGGGGAGATTGCGGGCGTGGAGTCAGGCGGGCAGCAGAATGAGCAGGATGCAATGGCGTCGAGTGAGGGATCGGAGTCGGCTGGGGCTGATCAGGACGAACAGGACACGTGGTCGGATGGGGGTGTTGATCTTGGTGAGTCGGTTGATGAGGTGAGGGCGGACCCAGGTGGGGAGGAGCAGGATGCGGCATCGCTGTCCAATTTGGACGAGGATCGGCAGACTGGGTTGGAGGCGTCGCAGGAGTCGGATGCGGCTATGCAGGCGGAGTGGGAGGGGGAGTCTCGGGAGGGGTTGGACGAGGCTGTGCAGGAGCAGGTGGGGAGTGTGGCCCGTGATGGGGGGCAAGATTCGCGGGTTGCGCAGTTGCGGGAGTCGTTGGAGCAGGCTGAGTCCTATCTGGCTTCGTTTGAGGCGTTGCCAAGGTGGGATGAGGTTGTGCGGGCGGATCCGGCGTTGTTGCCGACGTTCGATCAGGGTTTGCGGGCGGGCTGGGAGGAGACGCAGCGGCGTATAGAGGCGTTGCGGGCCGAGTTGGCCGGGTTGGTGGCGGATGACGAGGGCGAACTTGCCGGGGAACACGTGGGTGAGTCTTGGGAGGGGCGGGCTGCGGGGTTCGTGCCACCTGCGATTGCGAGGTTGGCTGAGCTGACGGGGCGGATGGATCGGCATTTGCGGGCGATGCCGCCGGAATTCAATCCGAATCGGGTGCGTGCGAACGTCGAGACCGCGAAGCAGTGGGTGCGGCACGGGCAGTGGACTCCGGAGCAGTTGCAGACGGTGGAGTCGAGCTTGGGTGCGATGCAGGCGGCGGAGAGGGCATTGCGCAATGCTCGCCGGGCGAGGGTGGGTGAGGTGTATGTGGAGGCGAAGCGGGCGATTGCGGAGGGGCGTGTTCCGGTCACGTATTTCAGGGACGGTGTGCCGGGTGGGGTGAGCTCCCGGCCGGATGTGCGTCTGGGGTTCGAGGTCGAGTTCAAGCTCCTCGGCGATAATGTCGATACGCGGGTCAACAGTCTGGGGGCGGAGCTCGAACAAGCAGGGCTGGTGGATTGGCGGACCGATCACGGCTCGAAGCTGCTGGATGAAAAGCTGAAGGCCGCGGCGATTGTGGCCGGTGGTAAGTGGGCGTTGCTCAAGGAGGGGCCGGCGTTCGAGGTGGAGGCGACATCGCCGATCCTGCGTAATGGCACTCAGCGGCCTGTTAGCGAGCAGGTGTGGCCCAGTATGGAGAAGTTGCTGAGCGCGCTGCAGCGGCAGGGCGGTTTCGGCTCGGAGTCAGAGGGCCATATCAATGTCAGTTTCGACCGGCGATTGAGCCCTGTGCAGTACGTGCGTGTGGCGCAGGTCGCGAAGGTCTTCGAGGCGTTGCTCTACCGGTTGGGCAACGTTGCAGGCAGCGATGGGTCGAAGC
>NZ_JBSFLZ010000225.1:0-5192 GCF_053599315.1 Saccharopolyspora sp. NPDC000995 | reverse complement strand
GCTCCATCTGGAGCGGGGGGCCGCTGCGTCGTCCTGGGACGGTCTGTCCCATATTTGTCCCACGCACATGATCAACAACCATGCGCAAAATCCATTATGGACGGCCTTCTGCACGAAGTTTGCCAGGTCAGCGTAAGAAGCACTACGGGGTGGGCAGCAGCTACGAGCTGTGCTTCGCTTTCCTTGATCATACCGGCCTTTCGCCCTAACCAAGATCACCCAAATACCGAAAGATCTTTAAGTGCGGCCGATCCCGCCGCGGCTGCGGTTGGTGCACTCTTCGCGAACGGAGCGTATGAATCGTTCCGCGTGCGGGTTGCGGTTGGGGCTGCGCGGCGGGATCTTCGTGACCGTGCTGCCTTCGCTGGCGAAGATTGTGTCGAAGGCGGCGGTGAACTTCGCGTCGCGGTCGCGGATGAGGTGGGTAAATGTGGCGGCGCGATTATCCGGTCACCCTGCTGGGCAAGGTCGCGGATTGTCGTTGGGGCTGGCTTGCCAGCAATCGTTCTGTTCTTGTGGCGGAGGGACGGGGCTGTCCACGGTGTTGCCGGCGATGTTCGCGGTTGCCAGATTGAAGGTCTCCCGGTTCTCGACGACGCCTCCGACCTCGCCCTGGAGGAACGCATCGCGGTTGTAGCGCAGGAAGGGCACGGACACGTTGCCGCCCTCCACCGTGACGAGCGTGCCGGTGCGGCCGGGCTCCCAGCGTGCGGGGTCGGAGGCGGTGATGAGGACGCCGACGCTGTGACCTGGCTGAATACGCCAGTCCTGGGGGTAGAGGTCGAAGGAGACCCCGTGGGTGCCGGCAGGGCCGGGGACGAGATAGGCCCCGCTGGCGATCTGCTGGGCCGTTTGGGCTTCCCGGTCGACATCGTAGAGCTGCACGATGGCGGTGACATCGGGCGCGGAGGTTTTGAGATCGAGGGTCGCTCGCGCCATCCCGGCGATGTGGGCCGGGTACGGAAGGGGAGGCGTAAACGTCCAGGTTCCCATTTGTGGCAGCACACCCAATTGCTTGTTAATCGGGCGCGTCGGATCCGGCCTGAAGGCCTCCGAATAACCTCCGCCATAACTGTCGTCGGCATCAACGTACTCACCGGGTTTAATGGGAAGCGGGACGTTCACCGCGTCGCGCGGCGGCCATTGCGCCTCGGCGCGCCAGCGGCCGTCACCCTCTTGTACGGTGGCCCCCGGGTCGGCCTCGACGTCGGCGTTTTCCTTGCTGACGCCTTTGACGTATCGGTCGAAGAACCGCATCACTTCGTCGTAGAAGACGTTCATGCGTGGCCAGCTTGTGCCGTGATCCCACTGGCCGACCCACTGATGGTGTGGGCCGCTCAGCGTGCTGAAGTAGTCCTGGGTGACGGGACGAACGTTGACGTCATAGAAGCCCATGAGTTGCAGGAATGGGATCGTTGAGCCCGTTAGCTTCGGTGTCAGGTCGCGGGCGCTCCAGTAGCTGGTGAAGTCCCTCTCGAGCATCTGGGGGAAGTGGTTGTCCGAGTTAACCGCGCACGTTGCGTTGCGCTGTTGCAGCCATACGGCGGTTGCGAGCGGACCGTAACTGACATCGGGCGGCGTATACGACAAGCCCGTCATAACTGGACCTAGGGCGTGATTCACGTAGGTGCCTACGCGGTTGGTATACATGGTGTTGTAGAGGTTGGACACTCCTTCCATCGGCACCACTGCCGCCAGCCCGCGAGGCGCGTTTGCCGCCGCCATGAGTGTCGTCCAGCCGGGGTAGCTGATGCCGAGCATGCCGACCTTACCCGTGGACCACTGCTGCGAGGCCGCCCACTCGACAACCGCTCGCGCATCGGCCTGGTCCTGAGCACCTCCGTAGTCGAGACAGCCGGGGCTGCGGCCGATCCCTCTCAGCGATACGGACACGAGGGTGTAGCCGCGTGCGAACAGTCCCCGCTCGGTCAGGGGGCCAGGTTGTCCGCTTTTCGGGTAGGTCTCGGGTGATCCGGGGTCGAAGAACGGCGGAACGTTATACGGGGTCAGTTCGAGGATCACCGGGCTCCGGTCGTCAGGCCCAGCCCACGCCGGACGGTAGATCAGCGCGTCCAGCTCGGCTCCATCACCGACGGGGATGGATGCCTGGCTGTACGTCCACGCGTTTGGGTCCGGTTCGGCGGCTTGTGCCGAGGTTGCAGCTGAGCCGATCAGCACGGCCGCCAAGAGCACGGCCGTGGTGCTCATGCGACGCCGCCTCGACTGTGTTCGTCCGCGGATCCATCCAGTAATCGTGCGCATCGGGTTCGCCTCAATTTCGTTCTTGCTGGGGCAGTTCGTCCGGGAGGAAAGCCGGTGCCTGCCGCACGTCGGTTGGGGTGGGTGCCTGTCGCGTTTCGGGTAGTCCGAGCAGAATCGCTATGAATGCCACTGCCGCGATGATTGTGATGTAGATGGCGGGTCCTAGCCCGCTGCCTGTCCAGGTCACGAGCAGCGAACCCAGGAACGGTGCGGTGCCGGCGAAGACCATATAGGCGGCGTTGTAGCCGACTGCCGAGGCCGCGAAGCGAACTGTCGTTGGCAGCAGTTCCAGGATCGCCGGCAGCATCACCCCGGCCAGGGCGGCATATGGAGCAACGAGCAGCAGTTCTGCGAGGACGGCACCGGTGAGGTCCCCTCCCACATCGACCAAGAGGAATGCTGGAATTGTCAGCACCACGGCGGCCAGGGCCGAAGCGATCACGACCGGCCTCCGGCCGACAGCGTCGCTGACTCTGCCGGAGATGACGCCGATGGCGGCTCCGAGGAGAAGGATGATGCTGGCCGAGATTAGGGCCGTTGTGGTGCTGAGGCCAACCCGCTTGGTCAAGTAGGTCGGTAGATAGCCAAGGATGCTATGCCCAGCCAGCCCCATGTAGCCAAAGACGAAGAACATCAGCCCCAGCTGCCTGGGATGGTGACGGAGCGCAGCCCGCAGCGGCGCATGCTGTACTTCTTGCTTGGCTTCCAGGGCGCGGAACACGGGAGTCTCGTCCAACCGCAACCTGAGATAGAGCCCGACCAGCGCGATAAACCCGCCAATCAGGAAGGGGACACGCCAGCCCCACGCCGCGTAGGTAGTGGGGAATGCGGAGGCTAAGATCAAGACAGTGAGCGCCGCACAGGCAGCGCCCACCAGGGAGAACACGCTGACTCCGGCGACCCACACGCCGCGTCGGCCCGGGGCCACGTATTCAGCTACGAAGGTGGCCACGCCGGTGAACTCGCCGCCAGCGGATAACCCCTGCGCCAGCCGGGCCAGCACCAGCAGGAGCGGCGCGAATACTCCGATGGCGGCATACGTCGGCAACAGCCCGATCGCCGCGGTGGACCCAGCCATGAGCAGGATGGACACGGCAAGTGTGTTGCGACGGCCGACGCGGTCACCAAGACTGCCGAAAAACATGCCGCCCAGCGGCCGAGCAAGAAACGCGACACCGTACACCGCGAGCGCTCCCAGCAGCGCCGCCCCGGAATTCCCTTGCGGGAAGAACCCGCTAGCCATGATCGGGACGGAAAACCCGTAAATAACAAAGTCGTACCACTCGACGAAGTTGCCGACTCCGCCTGCCACTATCACCCTTCTGGTCTCACTGGATGAGATCTCTGCTTTGGTATTCATCAGGACCCTTACTTTCCTGGATCGCGGGTTCTCTTCACCTCGGACGTCGGTGCCCTCGTATGGCGTTACACGACGGCCTCCCGTTGGTCTGATGCTTCGACCTCGAGGACGCCGATCACGCGCCTGAAGCGCTGGAGGACGCGTTCGCGCTGTCATTCGTCGCCCACACGACCCACCGTGATCTCTGCCGAAGCGCCCTCGCGGTCCGAGGAGTAATGGAGCTCGGCCACCTGGTGGGCGTTGAGCAGAACGGCGAGCTTGGCGAGCAGCGACGGCTTGTGGACCGCTCGGACGAAGATCCGGTGGTTATGCATGACTGACCCTGGTAGCGGCTCAGGTTCAGCCACATCGCCGTGTAGTTGCCGCGCTCCGCGGGCCACGACCGTCGCGGGGGTGCCGTGGGCGCCCACTCGGCCTCGTCGTCGACGTAGCCGGAGATCACGTCCGGGTCGGTGATCAGGCAGTCCGCAGGAAGCGCAGCGCGCAGGTCATCGATCATCACCGAAACTCCGAAAATGGTGCTCTGCTGCGGATGTTCGACCGCGACGAGGATCGCGCAATTCCCCGGCTCGATCGTTCCCACCTCGTCGGCAATCCCGTGCCGACTGAAAAGGATTGGCGGCACCTTTCTCGATTGGACCCGCCCTGCGAACTGAGCTCGGTCCGTCGGGTCACGTGCCGGCCTGTCGCGCAGTCGCCGACATACGTGGTGCCCGCGACAACAGCGGGTTCGGCGCCGCGATTAACCCACCGATGACCGTTGCCCACCTGGACGATGGCATCACCGGTATTGAGTTCCTTGGCCAGCGAGTCGCTGAGTTCGAGTGTGATTGGGCCAGCCAAGACTACGGCAAGATCGATCGTCTCGGAGGCGTGCATTCCAGTGATGCCGGGTTCGATAGCCGTGAGGAGCCCAGGAAAAGTCTCCGCCAACTCCTTCAATTGACATTCATTTGGAGAGTCAAGGGGTGCTGCAGCCTGTCCGGGTTGCACGGTGAGGAGCACGAAACCCAGCCGTTCTCCGGCGGGAAGTGGCTTCGCCAGGAAGGGACAGCGCTTCGGCCGATCGAGCTATGATGGGTGGAATCGTCGTTGAACGCGGCCTGCCGTGACTGTCGGTAGCTGTGGATACTCTGCACAGCATCGTCTCTCCCGTGGTTGATGAGGGGCCTCAAGGTTCAGATGGTTGCCGCGCCGGGCCAGGACCGCCCTCTCGCTTGCTACCTGGTTGAGCTAGCATGATGCTGTGGATCGCAACGCCAAATGGTTGTGTGTTGCGGCTTTGGTAGGCAATCTTCGACATATGTCGCTGGCTGTTGACCTTGGAGGTGCGTCCACCAAGATGGCGTGCGACTGGCCGGGGGGCGGCCCTGTTCTTGCCTGCCCACCGGCACGACCTCGCGGAGCGCCGGATGCAGTGAGAGGAGGTTGTCAAATTTTCTGTGCAAGCAGCAAGGCCGCGTAGTTAGCCTGGGTGTTGGCGTGTCAACTGGGTTTTCGTGACGTGGCCGCCACCCTGATAGCTGGGCGGGGCGTTCGGAGATCATGAAGTCGAACCAAGATCTTCATT
>NZ_JBSFLZ010000224.1:0-5220 GCF_053599315.1 Saccharopolyspora sp. NPDC000995 | reverse complement strand
GAGACCTCGCCGTTAGGCGGTCCGTGAAGCAGGAACCTCAACCGGCGTTAGCGCTGGTTGGAATCCCCCGGCTTTAGCCGTGGGGAGGACGTCAATGACGCACGTTAGGCCGCGCAATAGCTTCCCCGCAGCCCGGGCCACCGCTACCAGAGCCGGGGCCAAGCAAACCGCCCCACATCCGGCCGGTTCGCCAGTCGGGTGCGGGGGCGATTTCTTTTCGGCGCGTTCCTAGCGCTTTCTTAACGGCCTCTTCCTTGCGTGACTGCGCAGCAACGCGGAGTGTTAACGCCAGCGCTTGCTGAACTGCGATAACAGAACACATGCACCTGGGGAGACGTCGGGGGTCTCGCCAGGTTTACGGGGGCGGGACGGGCGGCCGTCGGGGGCCGTCCGCCCCACAACGGAGGTGCCCCGCGCAACCCTGGTCAAGGTTGCGCGGGACTCTTCCATCGTTCCGGGTTCGGCTCAGTGCTGGCGGGGTGGGTCGACGAGTTCAATGCCGAGGGCGACGACGCCGAGGGCTTCGCGTTCTGGCAGGTAGGTCTGGCGAATGTTCGCCAGCTGCTCTTCGCGGGTCGCGGTCGGGTTGCCCCATGCCAGCACCTCGTAGTCGAACATCTCGCCGATGCTGGCGTAGCGGGCCACGCGAGTGACCCGGATGAGGACTTCGTCGCCGTGGCAGCGGATCGTCCTGGGGTCGCGCCCGAGTCGAATGGCCGTCCTGTCGCGTGCGTGAGGGCTGGCTGCGCACCGGCGAGGGCATGACGGTTACGGTCGGCGCCGTCACCGAGGTGGCGCTGGGCCACCTCCGTGACGGCGCCGAATTCGTGGTCACGGACTAACCCCGCCAGCTCGCCAGTGAGGCTCAGGGGACCCTGGGGTGCCTGTTGGTCGGCCGTGGCGCTAGAGAGGCTGGGCGCTGCGGAGGAAGTCGGGGACGTCGAAGGACAGCAGCGGGTCTCCGAACAGCGCTCCCGCGCCGACTTCGCAGTTCATGCCGCGCCAGATCCGGGCCTGCTCCTCGGTGTCTACGCCGCGGACCCACAGGCGCGCTCCGCAGGCGTTGACCAGCGGGACCAGGCCGTGGATCGCCTGCACTTCCGGGAGATCCGCGGAGTCCGCCGCGTGCACGAGGTCGACCAGTTCGTCCGCCAGGCGCACCGCGTCGATCGGCAGCTCCCGCAGCAGGCGCAGTTCGTCCGGGGAGCCGTGGAAGCTGTGCAGCGCGGTCTTGATGCCGCGGCTGTTGAGGTAGCGGACGTTGTCACGGGCTTCCTCGTTGTCACCGCGGATGGCGGCCAGCGGCATGCAAAGCCGCAGCCAGGTCGCGTCGACCTCGCACGCGTCCAGCACCTGGTGGATCACCGCCGCCAGGTCCGGGTCCCGGCCCTGGTTCGGGCTCAGCGCCAGCTTCAGCTGCACCCGGTGCCCGTCCGCGTGCCATTCGCACAGCTGCTGCCACGCGGTTTCCAACATCCAGTCCCGCAGCGGGAGCGTTACCCCGGAGCGTTCGGCCAGGCGCAGGCACTCGCCGTGCTCGAGGGTGCCGTATTCGCTGGTCTCCCAACGGAGTTCGGCCTCCAGCCCGACCAGCTCGCCGGTGTCCATGTGCACCAGCGGCCGGTAGACGACGTCGAACTCGCCCATTTCCAGGCCGCCCGGCATCACCGCGGCCAGCTTCGACTCGATCCGCTCCTCCGGCGCCTTATCCGGGTCGAACAGCGCCCACTGCCGCTTGCCGGCGGCCTCCGCGCGGCGCAGCGCGACGTCGGCGGCCCACAGCATGTTCGACGCGTCGGCGTCGGCCAACGCCCGCTGCACCACGCCGATCCCGGCCGATGCCGCGATTCCGTGGTCGTCGACGTGGACCGGTTGGGCGAGCAGCTCGTTTATCTGCTGGACCAAGGTGGGCACCGGTGGGGTCTTCTCCTGCTCCCAGAGCAGGATCGCGAACTCGGTGCCGCCGAAGCGTGCGACGATCGCTACCTCGTCCTCGAACAGCTGTTCCAGCCGCCGGGCCACCGCCTTGATCACCTGGTCGCCTACCTCGTAACCGAGGCCGTCGTTGATCAGCTCGAAGCCGTCCAAGCCCAGGTGGTAGAGCGCCAGCTGGGCGTGGTCGGGCAGGTTCGCCAGCATCGCCTCCAGCCGGGTGCGGAAGAACTGCCGGTTCGGCAGCCCGGTCAGCGCGTCGTGCAGGGCCTGGTACTGGAGACGGTCCTGCAGCAGGTGCAGCTCGGTGATGTCCTCGACCATGGTCACGAAGTGCCGGGGCGCCCCGTCCGTGCCCTGCAGCACCGATACGGCCAGGTAGGCCCACGCCTGCTCACCGTTGGCGCGCAGCAGCCGCTTGCGCTCGCCGAGCCGCTTCGAACTGCCACCATCGGCCAGCTCGTGGTAGGCGGCCGCCAAGTACTCCGCGTCCTCGGAGTGGAACAGGTCGTGGATCGTCATCGACGCCAGGTCCTGCGGCTGGTAGCCCATGGTGGCCTCGAACGCCGGGTTGACCAAGGCGAACCTCCCCTCGAGGTCGCAGATCGCAACCCCGATCGGGGTCGTGGTGAACACCTCGCCGAATCTCGCCTCGCTGGCCGCGAGTTCGCGGTCGGCCTTCAGCTTCGAGCGCAGCAGCGCCTTCTTCAGCGTCTCCTGCTGGACGAACGTGTTCTCCCGGTCGGCGGCGGCGTAACCGGCCGCGATAGCGGTGACCAGCGCGAGGATACGGCGCACCTCGTCGAGGCCGGGCCGGACCAGCTCGTCGCGGAGCAGGTTGAGGCTCAGCGACAGGCTGTCCTCGCCGGTGGCGTGGATCTCCACCAGCCGGCTGCCGATGGCACGACCCACCTCCTCCACTGTCGACGGATCGTCGAGCGCCCCGGTGGCGCGGTCGAGAAGTTCCAGCAGCGTCTGCTCGACGACCTCGCGGGCGAGCGGGATGTAGGACGCAGTGCGAAGCCGCGCCGCCCAGCGGCGTGCGACCGCGACCCGCCAGTCGGCGTCATACCGCTGCGGGACCAGCACATCCGGCATCCCCTGCGGGGCGTCCGGAGTTCCCTCGCTCATCTCACCCGTCCGTCAACGTTCGCCGGCAGACCGCCCCGGTGCACACCTTCCTAGCATCGTCGAGATACAGCGCCACGACCCCCGTGACGTGTCATCGCTTGCGTCCCACTCCCGCGTAGATCTGCGAACCGCCGGGCTCGTCAGCGGCCTGCTCGGGCCGGTCCGGCCGCCACAGCGCGGTGCCGACAACCTCGGGGTCGACCAGGTCGAAACCGGTGAACAGCTCGGTGATTTCGGTGTGCGTCCGGGTGTGGATCGGGTCGGCGCTGCGCCGCATGACTTCGATCACGCCGGCCATCTCGTCCGGGCTGATGTTGGCGGTGAAGTGCGAAAGCGCCAGGTAGCTGCCGGGCGCCAGCGCGTCCCGGTAGCGGGCGATGATCGCCGGCGCGTCTAGGTCGCACGGGACGAAGTGGAAGACCCCGGCCATGATCAAGCCGATCGGCTCGTCGAAGTCGAGCAGCCACCGGGTCTCCTGGTGCTCCAGGATCGTGTCCGGCTCCACCAGGTCGGCCTGGATGATGGTGGCGTTGCCGTCGCCTTCCAGCAGCTGGCTGTGCGCGACGGCGACCGACTCGCAGTCCACGTACATCACCCGCGCGTGCGGGTCGGCGTCCGCAGCGATCTCGTGCACGTTGCCCACGGTCGGGATGCCCGAGGCTACGTCGAGGAACTGCCGAACTCCCCGCTGCGCCAGGAAAATCACGCAGCGGCGCAGGAATGCCCTGTTGAGCCGGGCGACGTCGCGGGCGCTGGGCAGCGCGGTCAGGAACTTCTCGGCTAGCGTGCGGTCGGCGGCGGAGTTGTGCGCGCCACCCAACAGGTAGTCGTAGAGCCGCGCCGCGCTCGGGACCTCCTTATCGACGTCCTGGGGTACCCATGTCGCCTGCCCGGTCAAGGTTCACCTCGCGCCTCACTCCGTTGCGTGTCGGCAAGACTACTGGGTGACACTAGACCGGTCGTGAGACGTAACCCGGCCGCGCCCATCCGTATCGATCGAGACGGCTTTTCGTCACACTTGGGGCGTTCCGGCGGCGAGAGGGATTCGGTGAACCGCGTCAGTGGGCTTCTTCGAGGGTTTCTCCCTCGGCGACCAGGGCGTTCAGTTCGGCGATGTCCTCGGCGGTGAGCGCCACCCCGGCGGCCGCGGTGTTCTCCTCGAGGTGCTCCGGCGACGACGTGCCCGGGATCAGCAGGATGTTTGGCGAGCGCTGCAGCAGCCAGGCCAGCGACACCTGCGCCTGGGTCGCGCCGCGCCGCTCGGCCACCGCGCGCAGCACGCCATCCTCACGGGCGCGGCTGTCCGCGAATCCGGAGCCCAACGGGAAGAACGGGACGAAAGCCGCACCGTCGTCCGCGGTCGCGCGGAGCAGTTCAGCCGACGTGCGGTTCACCACGTTGTAGAGGTTCTGCACGGCCGCGATCTCGGTGTGCTGCCGCGCCTCGGCGTACTGCTCGACGGACACATTGGACAATCCGATGTTGCGCACCAGGCCCTGCTCCCGGAGTTGCGCGAGCGCACCGAGCTGGTCGGCCGGTGGGATGCCAGTGTCGGCGACGTGCCGCAAGTAGACCAGGTCCAGCGCGTCGAGCCGCAGGCGGCGCAAGTTGTCGTGCACCTGCGCGCGCAGCGCGTCCGGGTGGTTCAGTGGCAGCCACGCCGCCTGGTGGTCGCGGTAGGCCCCGATCTTGGTGGCCAGCACGAGGTCTTCGCCGTAGGGCCGCAGCGCCTCCGCGATCAACTCGTTGACCACCCACGGGCCGTAGAAGTCGCTGGTGTCGATGTGGTCGATGCCCAGTTCCACGGCGCGCCGCAGCACCCGGATCGCCCGCTCGCGGTCGGCGGGCGGACCGTAAACGCCGGGGCCGGCCAACTGCATCGCGCCGAAACCGATCCGGTTCACCGTCAGGTCCGCGCCCAGCTGAAACTCGCCACCAAGGGCGGTCGAAGCACTCGTCACGCCGCGATGCTGCTAGAAAACCGCCCCGACAGCAACAAGCCCTTCCTCACATCCTCGTCTTCAAAGCGGCGCCGCCGCCCGCCAGGCGAGGTGGGCCCACGTTGACGTCCTCCCCACGGCTAAAGCCGGGGGATTCCAACCAGCGCTAACGCCGGTTGAGGTTCCTGCTTCACGGACCGCCTAACGGCGAGGTCTC
>NZ_JBSFLZ010000223.1:0-5232 GCF_053599315.1 Saccharopolyspora sp. NPDC000995 | reverse complement strand
GGAGAAGACTCGGGCCAGGACCCAACCTCTCGTCCGGTGGGTCCTGGCCCGAATCCCCACACGTGGTATCCCAACCACGAAAGTAAACTGCGGAAAATGGCCGCCCTGGCTTAAGGAATCCAAGTCGTCGCAGCCATTCACATAATCATTTGACGCATCGTTAGTGCACAGTGTTGTGGCTGGAGTGAGAGGTGAAATCGTGGTTCTTCCGTCAAGGGTACCTCAGCTCGCTGATCTCGACTTGCTGCTGTCAGTCGAAAACTATGGCAGCGTGGGAAAAGCCGCTCAAGCTCACAGTATGTCACAGCCAGCCGCCAGTATGCGGCTCCGTGCAATGGAGCGTCGCCTTGGTTTCCAACTGCTGGAACGCTCTCCTATCGGTTCGCAGCTCACAACTGAGGGAGAAGTACTAGCGAAGTACGCCCGTAATGTCATAGACGCGGTGCGAGAATTATGGGAATGTGGATCCGCGTTCCATTCCTCCGAGGCGAATCGTCTAAGAGTTGCGTGCAGCTTGGCTGTCGCCGAGCATCTGGTCCCTGAATGGTTGAATCGTGCCAGCGTTTCTCTTGGCGAGGCCTGTGTTGAGGTGCAGACCGGAAGTGCCGATTCGCTCTGTGACCTGGCCCGTACGAGCGCTGTCGATCTCGCGTTCATTGACGGTTGGAGCCAAGCCGGAGGACATGTGCAGAAACAATTGTCCGATGAGTTGGTTGCACGCTACATATGCGACGACGAGCTGGTCGTGGTAGTCGGCGCAACGCACCCGTGGACCACTAGGTCCAGCCCCTTGACGGTGCAGGAGCTGGCATCGACGAAACTCGTCCTGCGCGAGCGGGGTTCGGGACTTCGTGAGTTCACGGAGGAATTACTGGGAACTCCTATCGGCACGCGAAGTTACGTCGAATTTTCCTCTAGTGCTGCGATCAAGCAAGCAGTCGCTACTGGCCAGAGAGCGACAGTGATCAGTATCTCCAGCGTGAAAGCCGAGCTCAACGAAGGTCGGCTGCATCGCGTGGACGTCGACCAGGAAATGCCGGTGAGACCCATTTACGCCGTGTGGAGCGAACGCCAGAGGCTCAACCCATATGCACAAGAGCTGGTTGAGATTGCGGCGTCTCGGGATACTCCGACGTCAATAGATCGGCCCAGAGATCGACTGTTATCGACTCATAGGGATGGATACCACACAGCAACAATAGGATAGATCGAGCGCTCGGCGTGAATGGTCTACCAAAAAACCGCGCGTCAAGTGCAGCGCGCAAAGGAGGAAAACGATAGATGTCAACTCTGGCTGAATTGGCCCACACGCTGGTCTCCAATAGGCGCGGAATTCTCGCTGCCGACGAGAGCATCGGAACGATGTCGTCCCGACTGGAAAACGTCGGAGTGCAACCAACAGAGGAAAACCGGCGCGCTTATCGCGAATTGATTGTCACCACACCACGACTCTCCGAGTCAATTAGCGGCGTTATCCTCGCCGACGAAACATTCCGCCAGAAACTGTCGGATGGACGGACCTTTCCGAACGCGCTCTCGGACATCGGGCTTCTTGCCGGCATCAAGGTCGACACCGGAGCCAAGCCGTTGGCGGGGGCCCCGAACGAGAAGGTCACGGAGGGCCTCGACGGGTTGCGCGAACGCGTGGAAGAGTACGTACGCCTTGGAGCGACTTTCGCCAAGTGGCGCGCGGTATTCACGATTGGCGCCAACCTACCGACGGTCCGTGCAACGCGGGCGAACGTGCACGCGTTGGCACGCTACGCTGGTCTCTGCCAGGAAGGGGGCCTGGTGCCTATCGTGGAACCTGAGGTGCTGATGGACGGTGCCCACTCGCTGGAGCAGTGTCACCAAGTGACGACTGCGGTGCTGCGCTCCTTGTTCGACGAGCTTGCGCTCATGCAGGTGCAGTTCGACGGCATGGTCCTAAAGCCCAACATGGTGGTAGCTGGGATGGACAGTCCGGATCAGCCCACGGTAGAAGAAGTCGCCAGGGCCACGGTGGACGCACTGCGCGAGACGGTGCCACCGTCTGTACCGGGCATCGCCTTCCTTTCCGGTGGACAAAGTCCGGAGGTAGCGACAAAGCATCTTGGGGCCATGCAGAACCTTGACCAGCTTCCTTGGGAGCTGACCTTCTCGTTCGGGCGGGCGCTGGTTGGTCCTGCTCTGGAGACGTGGCGGGGCAGCTACGACGCGTTGGATGCCGCCCAAAAGGCGCTCTCCGAACGAGCTGTTGCCAACGCCGAAGTCCGGTGACGTCTCGATGAAGCGCACGACCGGATCGGCGACATGGTTGCCGATTCGGTCGGCGGCGGTCTAGCGCTTATCGTCGGCGTGGCTGGAGATGCCGGGGATAGTTGGCGCTGCATCGACGGACCTGCCGTAGGTCAGACGACTCTGCACATCGGCTGCTGGCGGGACTTCCCCCAGTTCGGGCGCGATACCGGTAGGTGTCAGCGTATTCGAACGACGACGCGAGCGCGCTCGCTCACCTTCAGATAATTCGGACCATCTCGTGCCATCGCTTGTTCGACTGGAGTGGATGTTTATGAGCAGTCAGGGCTGCCTGGACTGGCTGTGCCCGGAGCCCGAAGACCTTAGCCCGTCCGGCGGGCTCGGGGTACCCGATCGCAACCTAGCTCTCGACCTCGTGCGTGTTACCGAGGCCGCCGCGATCGCGGCTGGCCGGTGGGTAGGACGCGGCGACAAGGAAGGTGGCAACCTCGCCGCCATCGACGCGATGCGCAAGCTCATCATGTCGGTGCCGATGCGGGGCCTTGTGGTGATCGGTGAAGCCGAGAAAAGCGTGCCTACCCTGTTCAAAGGTGAGGAGGTCGGCGACGGCGACGGCCCGGCGTGCGACGTCGGGATCAGCCCGGTCGACGGCACCACCTTGATGGCCAAGGGCGCACCCAACGCGCTTACAGTGCTCACTGTAACCGAGCGCGGTGCGATGTACGTCCCGTCGCCAGTCTCCTACATGGACAAGCTGGCCGTCGGCCCGGACTGTGTTGACGTTGTCGACATCAATCGCCCAGTGGCTGATAACCTGCGGGCAGTGGCCGTGGCCAAGGATATTCAAGTGTCAGACGTTACCGTTGCCATCCTCGACCGGCGCCGTCACCTGGAGCTCGTGGGCAAAGTCCGCGATGCAGGCGCGAAGGTACACCTGATAGAGGGCGGCGACGTCGCGGGCGCGATTGCCGCAGCGCTGCCCGAGAGCGGCGTGGACATACTGCTGGGCACCGGCGGCGCGCCAGAGGGGGTCATCGCCGCCGCTGCCCTCTCCTGCATGGGCGGGTCACTGCAAGTCCGGCTTTTGCCCAAGGACGCCACCAAGCAGCGCGAACTCGAGCCTGGCCACGGCTTCGGCAAGGTTCTGCACACAGGTGACTTGGTGCGCGGGGAGAACGTCTTTTTCTGCGCCACTGGTGTGACTAGCGGCGACCTGCTGCGCGGTGTGCACTACCGCTCGGGCCGCGCGACGACGCAGTCCATTGTGATGCATTCGAAATCGAGTACGGTGCGGATCGTTAAGGGCGATCACCGGCTAGTACGGCAGCCGGTGCGCCCAGTGATCAGGAGGTGATCGTGTAGTCGGGTCATGACCTGGTCAGGAGCTCGTCGTCGCTTGCCGGTGTGAGTCCGGTCCGGGTAGCTGTCAGGAGGCCCGGTAGGAGGCTGGCGGCTTGGTCTGGAAACGGGCCGGGTCGAAGCCCAGCGTCGAAAGCCCCTTTGGGGGAAGCAACTGATCGGTCCGTAGCGGAAGCGAAGCCTGCCGCTTCGTTAGGCATTGGGGGAGAGCCGAGCCGGGCGGTTCACGGTGAGGGTTATGGAAGCGGTGAAGATCCTGGATAGGCAGCCGTGAGGGACTCCTCGGCGTAAGAGGGCGCGCGGAACGTTCAGATAGTGGCGGCGGGAACCGGGGAGGCCCTCCCCGGCCGAAGCGTTCTGCGAATGACGTGGACAAGCTCGTCCTATAACCGGTGTGGAGCCGGGAAGTGGATGGGGTGCCGGGAGGGAGTCGGAGGCGGTCGTAGTACTGATCGAGCCGTGTGGACAACATAACCGTCGGTGAGGGAAGGGCCGCTGCTTCGTTCGTGCATAGTGTTGAGTAGGAGGGGCCCGGTGAGTGTCGATCAGGCTGGTTCCGCCGCAGCGGGGTCCATGATGGACTCGGTTCGTGCCTGGCAGCATGTGTTTTACCGAGCGGCCAAGGTTGATTCGCCGACGACGGTTTCATGCGCTGCGAGACAAGGTCTTTCGCGGAGACGTCTTGTGGCGTGCGTGGGTTGCGGTGCGGCAGGTGTTCATCCCGAAGCGGGTAGTAAGGAGCGTAGGCCCCTGGCCATCGCCGCGGTCCAGGACCGCATTGTGCAGGCCGCTGTAAAGATCGTGCTCGAGCCGGTCTTTGAAGCCGATTTCCTGCCGTGTAGTTTCGGATTTTGTCCGAAACGCTCGGCGCACGATGCCCTGCAAGTCTTGATTGATGAGTCGTGACAGGGCAAGCGGTGGGTGGTCGAAACGGACATCGCTGATTGTTTTTCAGCGATTCCGCGTAAGAAGTTGATGCAAGGCGGTCGAGCAACGCATTAGAGATCAGGGCGTCCTGAAGCTGCTGCGCGCGATGTTGAGTGCGGGCGTGATGAAGGAAGGGGCGGTTCGCCGGGATGCGTCCGGAACCCCGCAGGGCGGTCCGGCATTACCGTTGCTGTGCAACGTGTACCTGCACCGGCTGGACCGGGCATGGGACACCGGCGAGCACGGTGTGCTGGTGCGCTACTGCGACGACCTGGTGGTGATGTGTCAGACACGGGAGCAAGCCGAAGCTGCCTTGGAGCGGCTGAGGACCTGGCTGGGTGATCTTGGGTTGGAACTCAAGGCCTCCAAGACCCGCATCGTGCATTTGGTCGAGGGAGGACAGGGGCTGGAGTTCCTGGGCTTCCATAACCGACTGGTGCGCGGGCGGACTCCTCGGTCGGCGCATCTGGTCTTCCTCGCCAGCTGGCCTGCACGCAAGGCAGTCCACCATGCCCGGGACCGAATACGGTCGATAACGGCCCGGTCCCGGCTGCTGGTACCGGCCGAGCAGATCGTGGAGGAACTCAACCTGTTCCTGCGCGGGTGGGCGGGATACTGCGTGTCCAGGAGGGACGCGCGATCGGATCGGAGGATGGTGGGTCTGATGGTGTGATCGTGGTGTCTGAAGCTGTTTGTCGCCTGCGGGTG
>NZ_JBSFLZ010000222.1:0-5249 GCF_053599315.1 Saccharopolyspora sp. NPDC000995 | reverse complement strand
TCAAATATTGTGTCGGCGGTGTCTTACTCTCCCACACCCTGTCGAGTGCAGTACCATCAGCGCTGGGGAGCTTAGCTTCCGGGTTCGGAATGGGACCGGGCGGACCCTCCCCGCCATCGCCACCGACAACTCTGATCCCGCCATGGGCGGGAAATTTTTGAGGCGTCGATAACCGACAAGCAGTTATCTGTAATTATCAAATGGTTCTGGTTGTTGTCCCAGAACCGTATAGTGGGTGCGTAGCAATCTTTGTGAGCAAGTCCTCGGCCTATCAGCACCAGTCAACTCCACACGTTACCGTGCTTCCATATCTGGCCTGTCAACCCAATCATCTCTTGGGGGCCTTAACCCACAAAGGGGTGGGAGACCTCATCTAGGAACAGGCTTCCCGCTTAGATGCTTTCAGCGGTTATCCCTCCCGAACATAGCCAACCAGCCACGCTCTTGGCAGAACGACTGGCACACCAGAGGTTCGTCCGTCCCGGTCCTCTCGTACTAGGGACAGCCTTCCGCAAGTTTCCTACGCGCGCGGCGGATAGGGACCGAACTGTCTCACGACGTTCTAAACCCAGCTCGCGTGCCGCTTTAATGGGCGAACAGCCCAACCCTTGGGACCAACTCCAGCCCCAGGATGCGACGAGCCGACATCGAGGTGCCAAACCATGCCGTCGATATGGACTCTTGGGCAAGATCAGCCTGTTATCCCCGGGGTACCTTTTATCCGTTGAGCGACACCGCTTCCACCAGCCAGTGCCGGATCACTAGTCCCTGCTTTCGCACCTGCTCGACCTGTCAGTCTCACAGTCAAGCTCCCTTATACACTTACACTCAACACCTGATTGCCAACCAGGCTGAGGGAACCTTTGGGCGCCTCCGTTACTCTTTAGGAGGCAACCGCCCCAGTTAAACTACCCACCAGGCACTGTCCCCGATCCGGATCACGGACCCGAGTTAGATGCCCGGAACGACCAGAGTGGTATTTCACCAGCGACTCCACACCCACTAGCGTGAATGCTTCACAGTCTCCCACCTATCCTACACAAGCCGAACCAAACACCAATACCAAGCTATAGTAAAGGTCCCGGGGTCTTTCCGTCCTGCCGCGCGAAACGAGCATCTTTACTCGTACTGCAATTTCACCGGGCCTGTGGTCGAGACAGCGGAGAAGTCGTTACGCCATTCGTGCAGGTCGGAACTTACCCGACAAGGAATTTCGCTACCTTAGGATGGTTATAGTTACCACCGCCGTTTACTGGCGCTTAAATTCTCCGCTACACCCTTACGGGTTCACGGGTCCTCTTAACGTTCCAGCACCGGGCAGGCGTCAGTCCATATACATCGCCTTACGGCTTCGCATGGACCTGTGTTTTTAGTAAACAGTCGCTTCTCCCTGGCCTCTGCGACCACCACCAGCTCCCACCGCAAGGATGTTCACCAGCAGTGGCCCCCCTTCTCCCAAAGTTACGGGGGCAATTTGCCGAGTTCCTTAACCACAGTTCACCCGACCGCCTCGGTATTCTCTACCTGACCACCTGTGTCGGTTTCGGGTACGGGCCGTGAAGACACTCGCTAGAGGCTTTTCTCGGCAGCATGGGATCACTCACATCGCCACAACGGCTACGCATCACCCCTCACCCTCTTGGCGTGCGGATTTACCTACACACCGGGCTACAGGCTTACACCAGTACAACCACTCACTGGCAGAGCTACCCTCCTGCGTCACCCCATCACTTAACTACCGCCCCATCAGGTCCCATGCCAGCACGCATATCACCCGAAGGATCAACACACACCAGGATGGTTAGTATCAAAGGTTTCGCTATGGACGCATCAACACGGGTACGGGAATATCAACCCGTTATCCATCGACTACGCCTGTCGGCCTCGCCTTAGGCCCCGACTCACCCTGGGCGGACGAACCTTCCCCAGGAACCCTTGGTCATCCGGCGGCAGAGATTCTCACTCTGCACTCGCTACTCATGCCTGCATTCTCACTCCCACACACTCCACACCAGGATCACTCCGGCGCTTCACCGCATGCAGGACGCTCCCCTACCCATCCGTGCCTTACAACACGAATGGCATGGCTTCGGCGGTGCGCTTCAGCCCCGCTACATTGTCGGCGCAGGACCACTTGACCAGTGAGCTATTACGCACTCTTTCAAGGATGGCTGCTTCTAAGCCAACCTCCTGGTTGTCTCGGCGATCCCACATCCTTTCCCACTAAGCGCACACTTAGGGGCCTTAGCCGATGCTCTGGGCTGTTTCCCTCTCGACGACGAAGCTTCTCCCCCGCCGTCTCACTGCCACGCTCAACTCAGGCGTATTCGGAGTTTGGCTGATCTCAGTAACCCGTGAAGGCCCATCAACCAACCAGTGCTCTACCCCACCCAAGCAACCACGCAACGCTGCACCTAAATGCATTTCGGGGAGAACCAGCTATCACGGAGTTTGATTGGCCTTTCACCCCTACCCACAACTCATCCCCCAGGTTTTCAACCCTGGTGGGTTCGGGCCTCCACACGGTCTTACCCGCGCTTCACCCTGGCCATGGGTAGATCACTCCGCTTCGGGTCTACACCACGCGACTCACACGCCCTATTCAGACTCGCTTTCGCTCCGGCTACCCCACACACGGGTTAACCTCGCCACGCAGCAGTAACTCGCAGGCTCATTCTTCAAAAGGCACGCCATCACCCCAAAAGGCTCTGACGGTTTGCAGGCACACGGTTTCAGGAACTCTTTCACTCCCCTCCCGGGGTACTTTTCACCATTCCCTCACGGTACTATCCACTATCGGTCACCAGGAAGTATTTAGGCTTAGCGAGTGGTCCCGCCAGATTCACAGCACCCTCCACGAAAGCGCTGCTACTCGGGAACACCACCACACGCACTGATCGCATTTTCGCCTACGGGACTCTCACCCACTCCGGCCAGGCTTCCCAACCTGTTCGACTAACACGACCAGCAACGCTGAAGACTCAGTAGCGTCTTCCAGCAGCGTCCCACAACCCCGCACACGCAACCCCTACCAGGTATCCCACGCGCACGGTTTAGCCTCCTCCGCTTTCGCTCGCCACTACTCACGGAATCACCAGTGTTTTCTCTTCCTGCGGGTACTAAGATGTTTCACTTCCCCGCGTTCCCCCCAACACCCTATATATTCAGGCGCTGGTAACCCGACATCACTCGGGCTGGGTTACCCCATTCGGACACCCTCGGATCACAGCTCGGTTGACAACTCCCCGAGGACTATCGCAGTCTCCCACGTCCTTCATCGGCTCCTGGTACCAAGGCATCCACCATGTGCCCTACATAACTTGGCCACAAAGATGCTCGCACCCACTATACAGTTCTCAAACAACAACCAAAACACCAAGAAAACACCCACACCACACACATGCGGCGTGTTCCCTCAGACACCCAACAGCGGACCGTTTTACCAAAGTCAGTGTGTTCCACAATCCATCGAGCGCCACAACACGAGAACACTCGCCTCGTTAGCTGTGCACACTCCCAACCAGCCAAAGACCAGCCAGGGTGCAATGCTCCTTAGAAAGGAGGTGATCCAGCCGCACCTTCCGGTACGGCTACCTTGTTACGACTTCGTCCCAATCGCCAGTCCCACCTTCGACCACTCCCCCCACAAGGGTTGGGCCATGGGCTTCGGGTGTTACCGACTTTCATGACGTGACGGGCGGTGTGTACAAGGCCCGGGAACGTATTCACCGCAGCAATGCTGATCTGCGATTACTAGCGACTCCGACTTCACGGGGTCGAGTTGCAGACCCCGATCCGAACTGAGACCGGCTTTAAGGGATTCGCTCCACCTCACGATATCGCCACCCTCTGTACCAGCCATTGTAGCATGTGTGAAGCCCTGGGCATAAGGGGCATGATGACTTGACGTCATCCCCACCTTCCTCCGAGTTGACCCCGGCAGTCCCCCACGAGTCCCCGGCATAACCCGCTGGCAACATGGGGCAAGGGTTGCGCTCGTTGCGGGACTTAACCCAACATCTCACGACACGAGCTGACGACAGCCATGCACCACCTGTACACCAACCACAAGGGAAACCCCATCTCTGAGGCTGTCTAGTGCATGTCAAACCCAGGTAAGGTTCTTCGCGTTGCATCGAATTAATCCACATGCTCCGCCGCTTGTGCGGGCCCCCGTCAATTCCTTTGAGTTTTAGCCTTGCGGCCGTACTCCCCAGGCGGGGCGCTTAATGCGTTAGCTACGGCACGGAAACAGTGGAACCCATCCCCACACCTAGCGCCCAACGTTTACGGCGTGGACTACCAGGGTATCTAATCCTGTTCGCTCCCCACGCTTTCGCTCCTCAGCGTCAGTATCGGCCCAGAGACCCGCCTTCGCCACCGGTGTTCCTCCTGATATCTGCGCATTTCACCGCTACACCAGGAATTCCAGTCTCCCCTGCCGAACTCAAGTCTGCCCGTATCGACCGCAAGCCCACAGTTAAGCTGCAGGTTTTCACGGCCGACGCGACAAACCGCCTACGAGCTCTTTACGCCCAATAAATCCGGACAACGCTCGCACCCTACGTATTACCGCGGCTGCTGGCACGTAGTTAGCCGGTGCTTCTTCTACACCTACCGTCACCCGAAGGCTTCGTCGATGTCGAAAGAGGTTTACAACCCGAAGGCCGTCATCCCCCACGCGGCGTTGCTGCGTCAGGCTTTCGCCCATTGCGCAAGATTCCCCACTGCTGCCTCCCGTAGGAGTCTGGGCCGTGTCTCAGTCCCAGTGTGGCCGGTCACCCTCTCAGGCCGGCTACCCGTCGTCGCCTTGGTAGGCCATCACCCCACCAACAAGCTGATAGGCCGCGGGCCCATCCTGCACCGCCGGAACTTTCCACACACCACCATGCGGCAGTGTGTCATATCCGGTATTAGACCCCGTTTCCAAGGCTTATCCCAGAGTGCAGGGCAGATTACCCACGTGTTACTCACCCGTTCGCCACTCATCCACACCCGAAGATGCTTCAGCGTTCGACTTGCATGTGTTAAGCACGCCGCCAGCGTTCGTCCTGAGCCAGGATCAAACTCTCCAACAATGCTGTTGAACAATCCCAGCAGACACTCAAACCATCAAAGGCGAGCATCATACTCAAAGAAACCACCAACCACACAAAACCTGCATGGTCGGGGGCATAAAAGAACACTAACCAAAACAGTCCGCTGTTGAGTTCTCAAAGAACACACCCACACCATCACCCGACCCCACC
>NZ_JBSFLZ010000221.1:0-5421 GCF_053599315.1 Saccharopolyspora sp. NPDC000995 | reverse complement strand
AGCCGCAGCCCTGGCCGGAGCCGGTCCCGGAGATCGCCGCGGCGATCCGGGCGATGTACAGAGGGCGACGTGAGGTGCCGTTGGCTGTGCAGGTCACCCGGCGGTAGACCTGTTCAGCTCGGCGTGCGCCGAGCTGGTCGCCCGCACAGGGCGCGGGCTTCCGGCTTCGTCCGGCATGGTTCGCTCGCCGAGTTACGCCGGACGGGCCGTCCCTGCTCGGCCCGGACCGGCACCGCCGATCGATGCGGCTGGGCTACGCGTCCCTGATCGTCACAACGAGCACACCGAAGTGGCACGCACTCGGACCAACCTGACGCGCACCTCCGGCAATACTCCATGCCGGGCAGGGAATGAAGGTCTGCTTCGCCTCGTGGACTCCCGCACCAGCGCGTCGACCTCCCCGGCATGCTGTGGCGGGGACAGGTAACCGCGTCCCGAAACCGAGCGCCCACTTGACACTCTATGGGGGTATTCGGGCCCACGTCGGGACACCGACCGCACCTGTCCCAATGTGGGCCAGCCGACATTTCCGCAGTTCACAGGGCAAAACCGCCTGTCCCGTCAAGGTGTCCCAGGTGGACTCCAGGAGGGACAGGCGGGACAGCAAAAAACCCTCTGTCTCAACCAGTTTCGGGAAGTAGGAGCCGTGTAGTAGCGTGCAACTCCCTCCTCGGACACAGCATCTACCCCAGGTCAACCCTTTGACCTGGGGTTTTTGGTGCAGAAGTAGCCGATTTCCCAACACCTCAGCTCTCCACCTGCACGTTTACCAGTGGGGGGTGCAAACCCCTTTCGGATACGCACCTCCCCGCCGGTTGTCTCGGCCGCATGTGTCTCAAGCCCCAACTCGCCGCCGAGATAACCACAGCGCCATCAACTTGACCCGTAGCCCTTGGGATCGCGGGCCATTTGCGCGGATGCGGTCGGCTGCCCCTTCGTGCTCCCACACCTGAACGACCAGCCAGTCGGCGGCCGTCAGCTCAAGATCGGTACCCCGATCCCTCCGCACGATGCCCTCCAACCAACGCGAATCAGCCAAACCGCCTTTTTATGATCTTGGACTGGTTGATACCGACTGAGGTGGAAAAATGGCTAGTGAGCAGAGGTCTCGCAAAACCGCCTGAACCTCACCGCTCTGTCGCACGAGCCAGCCAGCACCACATCACCGTGGACCAAGATCCTCGCCCCACATCACTCGTTGCGCGGATGCGCGCATGTGATCGAAAACGTAGCGTTGCACGTCGGTGTCGATCACACAGTACCGGTTGCAGTTCGTCTAGTGTCACGCGCCGGAAATTCGTGAGATATATCGTGCGAGGGAGTCAAGGATCTCTTCCGCGGTCTTCTTCCAGACGAACGGCTTCGGATCCTCGTTCCAGCTCTTGATCCACTCCCGGACGTCTTTCTCCAGCGCTGCAACGCTTTTGTGGACGCCACGACGAAGGAGTTGATCGGTGAGGAAGCCAAACCAGCGCTCGACCTGGTTAATCCAGGACGAACCGGTGGGAGTGAAATGCATATGGAAACGCGGATGCCTGGCCAGCCACGCGTTGATGGCGGGCGTCTTGTGAGTGGACAGGTTGTCGCACACCAGATATACGTCCAACTCAGCGGGAACGGTCTTGTCGATGGTGACCAGGAACTTCTTGAACTCCACCGCCCGACGCCGCCGGTGGATCTCGGAGATCACCGTGCCATCGGCGATGTCGAACGCCGCGAACAGACTGGTCACACCGTGGCGGACGTAGTCATGGCTGCGGCGTTCCGGCATCCCGGGCATCGCCGGCAGCACCGGCTGGGACCGATCCAGCGCCTGCATGCCCGACTTCTCATCCACACACAACACCACCGCCTTCTCCGGCGGATTGTGGTACAGGCCAACAACATCGACGACCTTGTTCACGAACAACGGATCGCTCGACAGCTTGAACCTGTCGACAAGATGCGGTTTGAGCTCGAACTTTCGCCAGATCCGCCCGATCGTGGATTTGGACAACCCCGACTTCTCCGCCATTGACTTACGCGACCAGTGCGTCGCGTTCTTCGGCGTCTCTTCCAGCGTCGCGGTGATCACCTCCTCGACCTTGTCCAACAGGATCGAGGGCGGCCGACCGGGCCGAGGCTCGTCGACCAAGCCCTCCAACCGCTTGTCCACGAACCGTCGCCGCCACTTGTTCACAGTGTTCGCCGATATCCGTAGATCAGCGGCGACCTGCTTGTTGGTCATCCCCTGCTCCGCACACGCCAGCACAATCCGCGACCGCAACGCCAGGGCCTGCGACGACTTCGCCCGCCGCGACCACCGAACCAACTGCCCACGCTCGGCATCGGTCAACACCAACTCCGCTTTCGGACGCCCAGTTCGAGACACAACAACCATCGTAACGACTTAACACGCCAATTTCCGGCGCAGGACACTAGTGCCCCATAGGAGGAATGGTGTTGAAGCCGGCAGAAGACGTGCTGGGGGATCTCGCTCAACGCTCGAACATCTCTCTCCACTCGGATTCCGGTCTGGTCAGCGCCGTAGACCGCGCCGCAGCGAAGTACGACGAGAAGCGCGCGAAGAAGCAAGCCGAGAAAGACATGAAGGACAAGGACACCGCCTTGCGGCGGAAGCCCGAGCTACAGCCCATACCCGCCCGGGGCGAGCGAACCGTCCAGCTGACTCCGTGGGCCGTGCTGCATGCGCTCGGCCAGGCCATCGCGCTATCAAGACAAGGAGCCGCACGCGGACTCGCTGAGCACTGGGGAGCGCTGAAGTACAGCCAGGCGCTGACCGGCGACACCGGTTCCTTCATGAAGCTGTCCGCTGAGGGCAAGGTGACGGCGAAGCACTACAAGACCCTCCAGTCGGGCGAGCTCGGGATCGGCTTCGCCCTGGCGGCGGCCCAGCGGATCTTGGCGCAGCACCATCCGGACCACGTCGTCTCGATCGTGCCCGCGGACACGACGCTGCTCGCCGGCTGGAGCGCACGAGGTACCTACCACCCGCAGTTCTGCGCCGAACTGTGGAAGCCGGGCGAACCGTCCCTGGCACTCCCGATCGCCTGCAAGGGCAACCACAGCAACGCCAAGTACTCCCACGGCCAACTCGCCTCCGCGTCAGCTCACGTGGAAGCGGTGCACATCGGGCCCTGGAACGAGACCCCTGCCCTGATCTTCAGCACCGAACTACCCCCGGACGGCCACGTCACCGTCCACGCACTCCACGCCGAGGGACGCGGCGGCCGACTGAGCGAGGCCAACGCCGAGGGTGGTGCTCTGGACATCAAGTCCAACGAGATGCACCACTACCCCGAAATCCGAGTGCCCGCCGAGGGCGACAAGCCTCCTTCCTCGGTCACCGGATTCCACGTCACGCCGGAGCGGTACGAATGGTTCGGGCGGGTGCTCGCGCGCACGGCCGCCGCTGGCGTGACGGCCTTCGCCGGCGACGGCGAAGCGACCACCCAGTACCTGACCAAGCGCCAAGGGCAGAAGCACTTCAGCGGCTTCGCGCATGCGGCCGCCGGTAGCGTGCAGGATGCTGATCACACTCTCCTCGACATTCCCTTCGCCGGCACGGACCACGTCTTCCGGCTCAACGGGACCCGTGTTGAGGCCTTCTCTGGCGTAGAGACCGCCCTGTTAGACCTCCTGACGCGCGGCCAAGTGGAGCAGTACCGCCGCAAGATTTACGAGCGCCGCTCCTCCTGGCCCAGCGATTCCTGGGACCATTCGTGGAACGGCCCGGTGTCGGTCCACCCGGATGGAACCGTGCTCGCCATTCGCCTGCTCTCCTGACGTGAAGCAGAAATCGACCCAAGCAGATCAAATTCCACTCGGGTCGAAATAGCTTATTCTTTCATCTTCCGCCGCTAACTAGCTGGATGCAAGCGACTTGACTCCCGCGCGATACGGAACAAGTTCAGTTTCATCGGAACGCCTCATTCGAATCGCTTCATCGAGGTGCACCAAGAAAAGTTGAAGCGCCCCAACTATCGGCTGCTCATCCGGGAACGTCAGCTTCCCGTCGCGCTCCATCATCCGCAAATGTTCCGCCAACGACCGCGGACTCACCTGAAGCCGGAGCGGGGTATCGAGATCGACATCCTGCCAAGACCGAATCTCGACGTAACCTTCAGGCGAGCTTCGCACTTGCTCATCACTGAGCCTGAACAAGAATTCCTCGAAGACACTCTGGTCATCCGTTCGGTCCAAATTCATAATGATCCGTCTCTCAGCGCGCGGGGAATGCTGTGATGATTTTCTGGTCCCCACTTGCTACCGACACGATGGGGCGGTAGGTATCTACGACATTACCATGGGAATCACGAATCTGGACTGGCGCTCGATACGTCCAGGTGTCGTTGTTCTTGTTGTAGACCGGGAATCCCGGCTCGGGAACCTTGAGGATCTCTGCGATAGCGAAGTCGGCAAACGACCGCCAGTCGCTGCCTACTCGCGCAGCCAGGTTCTGCCAGTCCGCCATGTGGCGGTCCTTGATATGCCGGTAACCGAAACCAGCGGTTCCGCAGAGCAGGTTCGATGCTCCCCCCGCACCAGGAGCCCCACTGCGTGGGAAGGCGCGAACCAGCTTGTCCGCTGGGGAATTCGTGCCGCACGCACCCCAGATCTCCCTAGCGCTGGCACCAGTGAAGCGAACGCCAGCAACGTCGATGGTGTACGTCTCTGGTTGAGCCTGGCTCACCGCCAAGCTCGACGCCGACTGCGATGTTGAGGCAGTTGCTGGTGCAGCCACGCCCACTGCCGACAGTGCGCTAAAAGCAAGAACTGCCCCAAGCACACGAGCACGGAGTTTCTTCAACATGAATGCAGACCTCCCCAGTGGATCTTTCCGAATATCTGGCAGGATAACGATCACCGGAAACCTGCGCGACCGCGAACATCCGAAATGGTGAAATTGGGCCAGTCACGATCGCGACGGTCACCACGACAACGGCCACACCTCAACAGGCAGCAAATTTTGACTGAAGTCGTCGCTGCGGAAGGCGAATCCAAACTCGGGGTTGTGGAGCGGGGAAGCTACCTACCAATTTCGGTCGGCCTTCGACGGCGGGTCGACCAAGTAGCCGGAGACCGGCGACTGTTTCCACGCATCGAGTAAGGCGTTGGAGACCTACGGCTCCACGCTGACATGGGCTCAAGACCAAGCGGCCAAGGCGAGCCTGTCCCACCAAGACGCCCCAGATGGACTCCCGACTGGACAGACGGAACAGCAAGCAGCTCCCTACCTCACCCAATGCCGGGAAGGTGAAGGCGTATAGTCAGCGTGCAAGTCCCTTTCGGACACACTTACCAGCTACACGCGGAGCGGTCGTCACCTAGACCTTCATCAAGCGTGTCGGGTGGGTAGATCCGGCCTGAGGTAAGGCAAAGGCCTTATCCTGCTTGGGTTTGCGACTCCAACGCATCCCA
>NZ_JBSFLZ010000220.1:0-5455 GCF_053599315.1 Saccharopolyspora sp. NPDC000995 | reverse complement strand
GGGGAAGTACTGCCGTAGTAGCCCGTTGGTGTTCTCGTTGGATCCGCGTTGCCAGGGTGAGTGCGGGTCGCAGAAGTAGACCGGCACTCCCGTGATCACGGTGAACTGCTTGTGTGCGGCCATCTCGCAGCCTTGGTCCCAGGTCAGCGAGCCGCGTAGGTGCTCGGGCAGGGTCTGGATCAAGGGCACCAGCACGTCGCGGACCTCCTCGGCGGTGTGCCCGCCGGGCAGGTGTCCGAGCATGACGTAGCGGGTGGAGCGCTCGACCAGGGTCACGATCGCGCTCTCGTTGCGGGTGCCGACGATGGTGGGTCGGGCCGGGGCGCGGTGCCAGGATTGCTCCCGGTCCGTTCCCCGGCCCGCCCGCCGCACCGGACGTGCATGTCTCCACGCATCCGGCGCTCCACGGGTTCCCGGGTTAACCAGCTGCCGGGGTGGCCGCTGTGCTCGTCCATGGTGTGGGGATGTTGTTCGCGCCACCGGTATCGAGTGGACTTCCGCGGCGACCGAGCCAGCCCGGTTGCGTGGGAGATCCACCGCGGCCAGCGGCTCGCACGCGGCGCTGGTCGTCGCTTCCCTGATCGCGGTGTTCCCGGCGTTCTGGGTGCTCGTGGTGTCGTTCAAGCCGGACGCCAAGGCGATCGAGTCCACCCAAACGCTGTTTAACGAGTCCAGTTTGGACAACTACCGGGACGTACTTTCCGGCGCCAAGGACGCATTCCTGAGCTGGTTCGGCAATTCGGTGCTCATCGCGGGCTGACGACGGTGCTCGGCGTGCCGCTGGCGGCCACCGCCTACGCCGCCAGCCGGTTCCGCTTCGCGGGGCGGCACTGGCTGCTGACGTTCCTGGTGGTGCAGATGTTCCTGGTGGAGCAGATGTTCCCGTTCGTGGCGCTGATCGTGCCGCTGTACAACATCCTGCTACCCCTTGGCCTGCTGGGCAGCGTGTTCGGACTGGTACTTGGTGTACTGCGGCACCGCTAGCTCGTCCTGCACCTACATGTTGAAGGGCTACTTCGACGAGATTCCCAGCGAGATCGACGAGGCCGGGCGCGTCGACGACCTGTCGCCGTTGGGGGTGTTCCGGCGGCTCGTGCGGCCGCTAGCGAAACGGAGCATCCATTCGCGCCTCCTGCCCAGGTGAACGGTCCCTTCGCTTCAGATGACCGGCCAACACCGCGCACGACTACGCTGAGCGCATGAACGCGTTCAGCCTCAGCGGCGCACCGATGATCCTGGACGGCGGCCTGGCCACCGAGCTAGAAGCGCAGGGCCACGACCTCTCCGATGCGTTGTGGTCGGCGCGCCTGCTGGCGGATGCGCCGGAGGAGATCGTCGCGGCGCATGCCGCGTTCTTCCGGGCGGGCGCGGAGATCGCGACGACCGCGAGCTACCAAGCGAGCTTCGAGGGGTTCGCGGAGCGCGGCATCGAGCGCGCCGAGGCGGCGAAGCTTATGCGGCGCAGCGTGGAACTGGCCCGGCTCGCCGGCGAAGTGGAGCCGGGCCGGCACCGCTGGGTGGCGGCGTCGATCGGCCCGTACGGCGCGATGCTGGCGGACGGCTCCGAGTACCGGGGCCGGTACGGCCTGACGAAGCGCGAGCTGCACGACTTCCACCGGCCGCGGCTAGAGGCGCTCGCGGAGTCCCGCCCGGACGTCTTCGCCCTGGAGACCGTCCCGGATGTGGACGAGGCGGAAGCGCTGGTGGACGCGGTCGCTGGCCTGGACGTCCCGGCCTGGCTGTCGTTCACGATCAGCGGCGAGCAGACCCGGGCCGGCCAGCCCCTGGCGGAAGCGTTCGCCGTGGCGGCGGACAGCGACGCGATCATCGCGGTCGGGGTCAACTGCTCGGCGCCGGACGACGTGCTGACCGCGATCGAGATCGCCCGCGCCGCAGTGAAAAAGCCGATCGTCGTCTACCCCAACAGCGGGGAGGGCTGGGACGCGCAGCGGCGCGCGTGGACGGGCCGCGCCCGGCTGTCGACGGCGCTGGCCCGCGGCTGGCGCGCGGCGGGCGCCCACGTGATCGGCGGCTGCTGCCGGGTGCGGCCGGAGGACATCACGGCAATGGCGGACGCGCTGACTGACCCGGCTGCCTGATCCGGCGGTGGGCCGGAGCCGCCGGGGCCAAACATTTACCGGGGTCTGGCCTGCGGTCACGGCCGGCTGACCAACCGGCGCGCGGCTGCCGGATGACGGGACTGGACTGCCCGCCGCTGTTCCTCGACGAGGCCGGCGCGGACGCCGAAGCCCGAGGCGTGCAGGTCGAGTACGTCCACGGCGACATGCGGGTTTTGCCGTGGGTGGGCAGGTTCGACGTGGTGATCAACTGGTTCACCTCGTTCGGCTACTTCTCAGACGGATGATCGTCCTCGCCCACCGCTGACCCCGTCCGGAAATCCGTGGTGGAAGGACAGCTGCGCGTACATCGTCCGCCCGTCTGGCAGTAGCAGGAACGGCCGGATGCCGACGCCGAAGTCAATCACATCGGTGATGGCCATGGTCGAGGTGTCCACAATGGTCAGCCACCGGTCGGGCATGATCACCCGGCCAGTGGTGGCGTTGTACAGCGTCCGGCCGTCCGCGGAAAACCTGTTCTCGTGCGGGAAATCGCCGGTCGGAAAGCTGCGGACCACGGTGCCGGTGACCGGGTCGAGCATGTCGACCAGGTTGGCAGTGGTCGCCGAGACCGCCAACCGGGAGCCGTCCGGCGACAGAGCCATGTGGTCGGACCGGTACCCGCTCACGTCGGTGCGCCAGACCTGCCGACCGGTGCCGAGCTCGAAGGCGGACACGTCGCCGAGGCTGGTCCGCGAGACGTACATGGTGCGCCCGTCCGGCGACACCGCGATGTCGTCGACGAGTTGGTCGTGCCCTTCTCCGGCGGTGTTGCGGATGACTAGCATCGCGGCGTGCTCGTCCGGGGTCATCTCGGGCGAGCCGCTGCTGCAGGTCGGGCACCACGTCGATGCGCTGGTACTTGCCGACCTCGGCGTTAACCAGGTCGACGGTGCCATCCCAGTTGTTGCCGACGAACATGACGTCCCGCCTCGCCGGGGCGGGCGCCGACGATGCCGCCGGGACGCCACCCAGCATTACCAACGCCGCAGCACCGATCGCGCCGAGTCTGAATAGCTTTCTACCGCGTGGAGTTCGCATCCGAATCGCCCTTCTGCCGCAAGCGGGACCAAATCGGGTCTACTTCACCCGAATATGAGACCCAACGGGCTCGCAAACCCAAGCCGAGTTGTCACAGCTCGCCAGGTCGGTCGTACGTCGGCGTTGGCCGGCGGGCCGGCATCGGGGTTACCGAAGGCGAAGCTGTAGACCAGCTGCGTCCAGGAATGCGCTGGGGTGAAGCGAACGGAGTTCGTGCCGCCTACGGTGGTAAAGAGGCCGTTCGCTTCACACCAATTGGCGAGGCAGCACCACACCGTTCCCGCCCGAGCAGCACCGAAGCATCCCGGCAGAACGAGTTCCCGCGCAGGGTCTGCAGCCGCGCGCAGCACTCACGGGCCGGACCAGCCGAAAGCATCGCTTAGCCGAGGAGCGGGCCGACCTCCGCCGCCGCTTCGGCGCCGAAGGCGTCGGCGAAGCGCTGCCGGGCGCGGCCGTGGTCGAGGGTCCACTCCTGCGTCCCGGTCACCTCCAATACGTGCACGGCGATCAACGACCCCAGCTGCGCAGCACGCTCCAAAGACAGTCCTGTTTGGACACCAGCAAGGAAGCCCGCCCGAAAACCGTCGCCTACCCCGGTCGGGTCGACCTTCGCCCGCTCCGCGACCGCGGGCACCAGCAGCCGCTCGCCGCCGGTGACGACCTCCACCCCGCTCGCGCCGAGGGTGGTGAGCCGGGTGCCGACCAGCTGCCGCACCTCCGCATCGGTCCAACCGGTCTTCTGCCGCAGCAGGCCCCATTCGTACTCGTTGGTGAACAGGTAGTCCGCGCCTTCGACCACCCGGCGCACCTGCTCTCCGCTGAGCCTGGCTAGCTGCTGCGACGGGTCGCTGGCGAACCGGTAGCCGCGGTGCCGGCACTCGTCGGCGTGCCGCAGCATGGCCTGCGGGTCGTTCGGGCTGATCAGCACCAGGTCGGCACCGGTGAAGCTGATCACCGGGGCCAGCTCGATGTTGCGGGCCTCCGACATCGCACCTGCGTAGAAGGACGCGATCTGGTTGAACTCGTCGTCGGTGGTGCACACGAACCGAGCAGTGTGCGCGACCTCTGAAACGTGCACGCCCGAACAGTCCACGCCGTTGCGCTCCAGCCAGGAGCGGTAGTCGGCGAAGTCGTCTCCGACCGCGCCGACCAGCACCGGCCGTTGCCGCAGGACGCCCAGCGCGAACGCGATGTTGGCCGCGGCGCCGCCGCGCCGGACCACGAGCCCGTCCACCAGGAAGCTCAGCGACACCTGCTCCAGGCTGTCGGCGACGAGCTGCTCGGTGAACCGGCCCGGGAAGTGCATCAGGTGGTCGGTGGCGATGCTTCCGGTGACGGCGACTGGCACGGCACAACTCCTGGTAGTTCGCACGGCTGGGTCCGCAGCCAATACAGCACGCCGGAACAGTCCCCGCGACCCGCCGAACGCGGGCTGCGGGTGACCGCGCACGCACCGATCGGCACCGCCCTACCCGGTTCGGCTGCGTGCGAGACGCGCGGCGGACAATGACGGTATGCGCGAAGTGGAGATCCGGGACGACATGATCCGGCTCGGGCAGCTGTTGAAGCTGGCGGGCCTCGTCGAGCACGGAGCGGAGGCGAAGGCGCTGCTGGAGGACGGCCAGGTCGAGGTCAACGGCGCGGTCGAAACCCGCCGCGGCAAGCAACTGATCGAAGGCGACGAGGTGGTCCTCGGAAACGAGGTCGTCCGAGTTGTCACCCGCTAAACCTCGCCCGCAAACCGAACCGCCGTGGCGCGCAGCCCGAGGAGCACATCCTGCCAAGCCAGTTGGCTGTCAGTTTGAACTGTGGCCCCCGCAGGCCGGAATTGAACTGTGGCCCCCGCAGGCCGGAACGCGATGATCACCACCGGCAACGGCTTCGCCGTCCACTCCCCGAAGGACGTCACGACGGCGGTGGTCACCGGATCCGGGTCTGCGCCGACGATCAGGCTCGCGGGATCGTCGGCGTGAGCACCACCGCGAAGGCGTTGAGGATCACCAGCACGCCGACGCTGAGCAGCGCGGTCCAATCGAACTGCGCGACCCCGACGGAAAGCGGCTGCGGATGGGCACGCCGTCGGCACGCCCCAGCAACCGCTCGCCCCCGCCGGGCTTGGGAATCGTCACCCGGCGAACCGGCGACGGCCGGTACGTGCCCTCTTCCAGACCCTGCCGGACCTCCGGCCAGTGATCACGCAGCCACGGACGCAACCCGTCCGTGGTCATGCCGTCCACCCCCGGAGCACCCCGGTTGGCCTCAACCCGCCTCAACGCCCTGCCCAGGTTGGGCGTCGA
>NZ_JBSFLZ010000219.1:0-5539 GCF_053599315.1 Saccharopolyspora sp. NPDC000995 | reverse complement strand
TTGCGTGACCGCCGACGTGATGTCGGCGGGTGCCTGCGCTTCCTCGGCTAGTTCGGATAAGACCAGCTCGGCGCCCTCGGCCTCGTGCTCAACGCGATCGTGCTGTTCAACACCCGCTATCTCGACGCCGCCATCAAAGAGCTACGGGCCGGTGGCTACGAGGTCCGCGACGAGGACGCCGTGCGACTGTCGCCGTTCGTACGTCATCACATCAATGTCCTGGGGCGCTACTCGTTCCTCCTCCCGGACCTCGCCGGGCGCCTGCGCCCGCTACGCGACTCCGAAAGCCTCGACGAAGACGAGATCGACTAGCGACAATCATGCTCTTCGGCTCCGGTGTTCGCGCGTTGTTCCACGCTGCCAACGCCGGAGCCGAAAGCAAGTCAAGCGAGGTGGTAGGTCAGGGTGCGGCTGCTGGAGCCGGCCTCGCCCAAGGACGAATAGCCCCGCTCAGTCGAGGTAGTTGCTCAGCTTGATCAGGTTTTTGTCGGGGTCGCGCAGATGGAGGCTGTAGATCGGGCCGAGTGCACCGGTACGGCTGACCGGGCCCGCCTCGATGTCCACCCCCGCCTGCTCCCTGAGCTCGTCGATCAGGAGCAGCACCGGGGTGTCCACGACGAAGCACAGCTCGGCGGTGCCTGGAGCGGGGTGGGCGGCCGAGAACACCTCGGTATCCTCTCCGGCCACGCGTAGGTCGATCTTGCTGTGGCCGAAGGTCAGCGCCGTGCGGCCGTTGTCGGAGGTGACCACCTCCATGCCCAGCACCCGGGTGTAGAAGTCGATCGTGGCGTCCTGGTCGGCGACGGTCAGCACCAGGTGGTCGAGCCGGTCGATGCGCATGAGGCGCGGCCACGTGTCGGCTGCGGTCACCTGGTGCAGCGGTGCAGCGTCGGGGCGAGTATGAGGTGCCGGCTCCGTGTCCTGGTACCCCTGTTTCTGGATGACACCGTGGGTTTTCCATCGGTTAAAGACATCTCGAGCGCTTGCTACCAGGGCACCGAAGCTGGGGTACGGCGAAGGATCGGAGCCGTCGCCAGTCGCCCACTCGTATACGGTCCATTCCCCGTCCGGCCCGATCGTGGTCGGGTCCAGCAGCCAGTAGACAGCGCAGTCGGACCAATCTGACACCATCAAGCACGGCTTGACCTGCTCCACGACATCCAGGCCCGCCTCCGTCCACGCGGCCAGCAGCTCGGGATCTTTCTCAGCGAACCAACCGATCTCGTCGACCCGGAACAGCTCGCTCAACTCGGGGTCGATGTCGCGCCAGCCGTTGCTGGCGAGCAGGAAGTTGCGGTAGCTCGGCGGCAGCCGCACATCCAGGCGTTTCTCGGCGACACGGAGGGCCTCCTCACTGGCTGGTTCGTAGCCCAGCCACCCATTCTCCCGCTGGACGCCGTCGAGGCGCGCCAATTCCTCATCCGTGGCCATCCGCAGATAGTCATCGCTATAGCCGCGGAGGAACTCCTGCCACTCGGGCAACGTCACCGGCACACTCTGGCTCATGTGCCTCATCATGACAGTGGCCGGGTGCAGCCAATGTCGCCGACTGTGTGAATTGGGACGATGGGGAAACCTCGCGTGCACGGTCGGCTCCGAGACCGAGTCAGCTTTCTGCCTTCATCGCCGCCTGGCCGCCGGATCCCGGTCCTGCTGCCAGCGAGCCAAAGCCTCGGGTGAGACTCGCGCGTACCGCGCGAGGGAAGCGACCGAGGTGTGCCCGGAGTACGACAGCAGGGTGGAGCTGTTGGCGCCGTCCTCGGCAGCATGGGTTAACGCCGAGTGCCGGAGTTGGTGCAGCGTCCACGGCCCACCGGTCAGGTCCTTGCTGGCGTGCTCGAAGGTCTCGGCGGCACGTCGGTAGGACAACCGGGCCCGGCCGGATTCCGGATCGAGGTCGACCGACGGCAGCTCGATCCGTGCCCGTCGATCGGTGAGGAACACCGGGCCGGTCTTCCTGCCGTTCAGCAGACGTGGCAGCAACCTGGCAGTGGCGGTGCGCCACACGATGACATCGGCCGCGCCGCCCTTGCGGCGGACCTTCGCGCAGCGGTTGCGCAGATCCAGCTCGTCGACGTCCAAGGCGAGGATTTCCTCGGCACGGGCAGCGGTTTCATACAGCATTCGCCACAGAGCCCGCTCGCGCAGCGGCAAATGCTGACGGGTCAGCAGGGCTTCGATGTCGGCACGGGCCACGGCGCGGGTGCGATCCGGGGTGCGCGGCCGGCGCCGGATGCGCCGGGTCGGGTCACCGCCGATCCACTCTTGTCGGCGCCACCATGCGGCGGCCGACCGCAGCGCGTCCAACCTGGCGTTGACAGTGGCCGCAGCGGACTTGCCCCAACGGCGAGCGAACCACCGGCCGATCTTCTCCACCGTGGCTTCGTCGTCCAACGCCGTCACCGGTATCGCCGCGCCGAGTTCGTCCACCAGCGCCCGCAGCGCGGTGGCGTAAGCGCGGGTGGTGTTGCGGTTGGACACCTCCGCCAGGAAGACATCGACGGCACCGCCGAGCTTCGGTCCGGACCGAGGGACATCGAGACGGTGGACGGTGCCCACAGGCCCTCCTCGGCGCTATCGCAGATAAGCATGGCGAGACGCCACCCCCGCAGGACGGTGTTCTTCCAGGACACCGATCACCCTACCGCAGATAATCATTGGTTATCTGCGGAAACCGATGATGTTGAGACAGCAACGACAAGCGGTCAACCTGCCGACCAGCACCGCTCAGGGCTTAGCGCTGTCCGCCGTTCCGATGTTCCTCAAACCCCGTGTAGATGCGGGTGGCTGAATTTGGCGTGGCCCATGCGGGTATCCGCTACTTCGCCGTCTCACGATGCGACGTGCTGCCGCGCGCGCTGAAGGGATGATCACATCATCGTTCGTGGATACGCGGCCCGGAGTGCTCTGTGCACTCGCGAGTTCAGCGTCGCGGACGCGTCGCCGAGGTCGGTGGCGCTGGTATAGGACGGCACTGACGGTTCCCTGTAAGGGCGGTGTTTCGGGCCTCGCGTCGGTGCAGGCAACAGCGATGGTGCAGCTACCTGCGTGAATACAGCGCACGGCAAGCGACGCCGACGAGGGTTTGTCGTCGCCTGGTGTTAGGACTACGGGGATTCGTCCCCGATTCGATGAGGTGTGTTGCTGATGCGTCCTCCGCTTCCTTTGCCCCCCGACGGCGGTGAGTCCCGTGTGCCCGGGATACTGCTTGTGCGCACCGACAGCGACGACGACGTCTGGGAAGACGTGCTCTGGCGCATGGGCGAGCTCCCCGGCATGTACCGGTCCGATCAAGGGGACGCGGCCGAGGCGGTGGCACGGGAGTCGATCTCCCGGCGCCTGATCGTGGCGGAGGATCCCGCGTGGCGGGGCGCCACCTCCGAGGATGTCTCCGCGGCCCTGGAGCGGCCCGGGATCTGGGTGCCCGACCTGGTGGTGCTGACCGACGACCGCACCGTGCGCAATGCGGATTGGCGCCCGCTGCTGGCCTTCCGTGGCAGCGATGGCTATGCCTTCTGGATCACTCCGCGTCAGGCGGCCATGACCTACCTGGTGCTGCACCGTCCGAACCTGGACTCCACCATCAACCACTTCACGGACACGGCTCCCGCCGAGGTGGAGTGGCTCCTTACGGAGGACAAGGAGCGCGACGAGGAGGACCTCTGCCTTGATCCCGTGGGAGTCGACCTGGAGTCGCTGAAGGCCCCGCCCCGCTACACTCGGCCGACCCGCGAGCTGCCTCCGCTCATCCAAGACAACGATCTGCTCGTGCGCACCGATTTCACCGACGACGCGACCTGGGCCTCCCTGGTCGAGCGCGTGTGCCGCCCGGGCCCGGGCTACGACGACGTGATCGACGACTTCGGCGACTACGTCGACTTCGTGGACGATCCGGCCTTTGCCGGCGCCACGCCGGAGCAGGTGATGGCGCAGGTCCGCGACAGCGACACGGAAGAGGAAGAGGAAGAGGAAGAGGAAGAGGAAGAGATGGTCTCCGACGTCGTGCTGATCGCCGACGCCATCACGATGCGCGAGCCCGGGCACCGCGTCCTCGTGGTCCCTCTGGCGGACCAGCCCGGGTTCGCCTTCCGTGTGGATCCCGAGGTCGTGGGGACCATGGTGGCCAACTTGGCGATAGGAAACCAGGACATCGGCGACTGGCGGAACGACGAAGCGTAGGCCGCCGGAGGACAGCCGTGCCACCGGGACGTCGGTTGGTGAGCGGTGAGGCCGCCTCTTCGGGACAGGGCGCGGCGGGCTGGGCTCGGGCAGGTCCAGGCGACTCTCCACCACGGACTCCGGCGTGGTGCACGCCCTGGTCCGCCACGGTAGCGAAGGGGCCAGGTCGGGCGATGCCGCCGCGGGGTTACCCGCGGACCGGTCCCGCCTTGGACCCAAGGGCACCGGCCCTGCGGGTCATCGACGCGCCACCACGTGTCGATGTCCGAAGTGGACTGCATGGATGTCCCAACTCCTGTGCACGTCGGGTGATGATTCGTTCTTGTCCGTCGTATCTCGGCTTCCCGGGGTGACATCCGCATCGCGGGTGAAGCCTTCTACGGCATCGCCGGCGACGCAGGCGCCGGGACCCTCGTTATGTGAAACAGTGCCGGTGATCCTCGACCTGAAGACACGGGTTGCGTGGCCGGTCGGATGCCATAATGACTTCATCAGTAGTGACGTCACCAGAGGCGGCGGTGTCGTGCAGGACGATGCGGGCCGCCGTCTGCTAGGGGAGTAGGTGCGCAGTTGCCCCCAAGCCGCAAACGCAAGCGGCGCGATGGAACGGTCGTCAAGTTCCGCGCCCGATCACAATCGCTCCGCCAGGCAACGCCGGCTGTATCGGAGAAACCGGAACCGGATCTCGACTCATGGGCTCCCGCCCGACCGGAGCGCTCCTCGGCACTCGCTGCCGTGGTAGGGAGCACCGCTCACCAGAAGAAGAACGAGGATGCGGTGGTACGGCTGGTCAACGCGGCCCGGGCACAAGCGAATGTGCCGCCGTTGCAGACCGACGAGAGGCTACGCACCGCCGCCCGAGACCACAGCAAAGACATGGCACGGCGTGACTTCTGTGCACACAACAACCCCGACGGGCTCACCCCGTCCGACCGGATGCGCGCGGCCGGCTACCCACAACCCGGCGCCGAGAACGTCGCCATAGGCCAGAACAGCCCCCACAGCGTGATGCGCGCCTGGATGAACAGTCCCGGACACCGCGCCAACCTGCTCAATCCCGAGTTCACCACCATAGGAGTCGGCGCCTACTTCGGCCGCCCCGACGGCCCATCCTGGACCCAGAACTTCGGCTACTGACCGCCAAGGAGACGCCGGCCGGGCTATCGGACACCCAGACGAACGTTCGTGGGTCACTCCGGACCGCGAAGTGTTTCCCCAGGTGGGGCGTGTATCGCTTGTCGTGTCCGCGCAAATGCTCTGCTGTCCCCAGGTTCCACAGATCAGGTTGCTGACTAGTCCGTGAAAACGTGGGTTGATCTGCGGGAATGCTGATTGGCCCGGTGACGGGGCGTGTCACTAG
>NZ_JBSFLZ010000218.1:0-5565 GCF_053599315.1 Saccharopolyspora sp. NPDC000995 | reverse complement strand
ATTACGGCCATCACCGCAGGCCAGAACACAACAGATCAATATCCCGACAGGCCCACGACCAGCACCGCAACCGCCGCATAACCGCGAAACCTCAGCTACAACAAACGCCACGTTATGACAGTGCTCAGCGAATGTGTGGTCTCAGGACTTAGTTGACGTTTTGTCGTCAGGAGATGCTTGACTTGATTGTGGGCTGACCCCGGCTCCGGTGACGTGGAGTCGGGTGATCGGTTTGAGGTTACGGCGGGGTCGGACAACGATCTCCTCGTCGTCGTGCAGGACACGCAGGTGGGTGTCCTGCACGACGACGGTGACCAGCTTGCCGCGGTGGCGGGGGCCGAGCTTGATGCGTTGGCCGGCGACCATGATGCGGCCACTGGCGTGGACTTTTCGTTGTGCGCGCAGCGATCCCGCGGGCAGCGGCGGGGGTGGCAGCGGTGTGGACGGTGTTCGCGCGCCGGGGATGCTGGCGAGGCGATCGGTAGTGATCGGGCAGGGCCAGGAGCCGATCAGGGCGTTGTCGGCGATGGCGTGCATGAGGTGCCCGTCCAGTCGCAAGGTGATCTTGCGCCCGGCCCAGGCGAACCCGGCCAGGTGCGTGGCGCCGGCGATGCTGACCTTGCCGTCCTTGGTCACGGTCCGCTCGATTTCCACCGCCCCGCCGGCGGACAGGACGGCGCTTGATCTCGTACACCGTGAAGATGACCAGGCAGTGCGGGGCGTGCGCCTTGATCTCCCGCGCCGTGCGGAGCGCCTTCTCGAACTGTGGGCGGACCCGTACCCGGTGCTGATCTTCTCGCTGAAGATCTTGTCCCGCGCGGGATGCCGTGCAGTGCCTCGCGGTTCCCGGAGGGGTGGGGGAGAATCCTCACGTAGCGCACGGCGTCCTCGCGGCTCCCGTGTCGTGTGGGCTGTGGCATCGTGGGTGGCGGTGTGCGGGCGGAAGGCTGCCCCACCGCGAAGGCCCACTGACCCGGCGGTGTGATGGACGAGGTGCGCGCGGCGAGTATGGCCGGGGTGCGAACCCAGTCCGTTCTCGTCGTCCTGTTCGACGGTGTGCAGCCCCTCGATATCGCCGGTCCTGTGGACGTGTTCTCGGTGGCGGCCCGCTACACCGGAAGTGAGGGCACGCCCCCCTACGTCGTCCGCACCGCCTCGCTCGGTGGCGCGACCGTACGGTCCGCCGGGGGCCTGCGGCTGGTTCCCGATCTGGATCTGGCCGATGCGGAGAACCCGGACATCCTGCTCGTGCCCGGTGGGCCGGGCGTGGGGGACGTCGGCAGCTGGCTTGTGACCTGGCTGCGCGAGCGAGGCCCTGATGTGCGACGTGTCGTATCAGTGTGCACCGGGGCCTATCTGCTGGCGCAGGCCGGGCTGCTCGACGGCCGCCGGGCCACGACGCACTGGGAAGCCTGTGACTACTTCGCGGGCAGGTTCCCCCAGGTGATGGTCGATCCGAACCCGATCTTCGTCCGGGACGGCACGATCTCCACGTCGGCGGGCGTGACGACCGGCATCGACCTCGCCATCGCCCTGGTCGAGGAGGACTACGGGCGTGCGGTGGCTGACGAGATCGCTCGGCTGCTGGTGGTCTTCGTCCGCCGGCCGGGGAACCAGGCGCAGTTCAGCGCCCAGCTCTCGGCGCAGACGGCCCGCTCCGATCCGCTGCGTGAGGTTCAGTACTGGGCCGCTGCCAACCTGGCCTCCGACCTTTCTGTTCCCGCGCTGGCGCAGCGCGCCGGTCTGTCTCCCCGTCAGTTCGCCCGTGCGTTCGTCGAGGAGGTGGGGGTCACCCCGGGTCGGTTCGTGGATCTTGTCCGTCTGGAGGCCGCGCAGCGCGCGCTGACGGACACTCGCGACGGCGTGACCGGTATCGCGCGCCGCTGCGGATACGGGTCGCCGGAAGCGATGCGTCGTGCGTTCATGCGGGAACTCGATGTCTCGCCCACGGAGTACCGCCGCGGTTTCGGCAAGCCGTCGACGCTCAGCCCCGACCCCCGGTAGCTCAGCCCCGACCTCCTGCCCAGAGGCGCCGTCCCGCGGGAGGTCCCGCCCCGTCGCATGGCAGATTTGTTGGTCTGCATGACATAGGCGTCACGAGGGGTTGCTTCTACGCTCGGTGGTGCAGCAACTGATCGGAATTGTGACCGCAATCTCCGGAACAACCGAAGGAACCCCTTCATGCAGATCGCGATCGTCCTCTATCCCGACTTCACCGCGCTGGATGTCATCGGGCCCTACGAGGTGCTGGGCCGCCTGCCGGACACCGAGGTCGTCTTCGTCGCCGAGAACTCGGGCCTGGTCCGCAACGACCTGGGCAGCCTGTCGATCAACGTCGTCGCACAGCTCGCCGAGGTGCCGAACCCGGACGTGGTGATCGTCGGCGGCGGTCCGGGCCAGGCGGACCAGATGGCCGACGGAGCCCTGCACACATGGCTGCGGTCGGTCGACCGGTCCTCCACCTGGATGACGTCCGTCTGCACGGGATCCCTGATCCTCGCCGCCGCCGGAATCCTCGCCGGCCGTCGGGCGACGAGCCACTGGGGCGCGCTGGAGCAACTCGCCGAGTTCGGTGTGACGCCGACCGACGAGCGGGTTGTCATCGACGGCCACTACGCGACCGCGGCGGGCGTCTCGGCGGGGATCGACATGGCCCTGACCCTGGCCGGTCTGATCGCGGGCGACGATGTGGCGCAGGCGGTGCAACTCCTCATCGAGTACGCCCCGCAGCCGCCCTACAACTCGGGGACCAAGGATGCCGCTCCCGCGGAGGTCGTCGAGAAACTGTTCACGCTATTCGCACCCAGCTGAGCGAGTGTGACGTACCGCATGTTTGCTCCTTGGAACTCGGTACCCCCTTGACCCGACTACTGGAGCGGCACGGCGACAACTGCCGTTCGTGGTAGCAGTGGCCGCAGGCATAGCGGACGGCGGGCGTGCACGTGCACGTCTCGGCGTCCACCGTCGGCGTCAGCACGCGGGGGCTGGGGCGGTGAGATCGGCGTTCACGTGGGTGCCCTTCGAGTTGGTGAGGGGGCCGGTCCCGGGGTTGCCGCCCCGGGACCGGGCATCGAGGTCAGGGCCCCGGCAAAAGGGTGCGCATCAAGCATCTCATCCACCTCGCTCGCAACCTTTTCTCGTTGCTGGACAACCGTTCTCAGGCTGTCGGCCAGGCGGGGCAGGACGGTGTCGGCAGCGGCGGTGCCGGGAACGGTGACGGTCTGCTCGTCCAACGCTGCCCAAATGTCGCTGACCAGTTTCTCGCCCAGGCGGGGTGCGTGCGCGACCGCGATCGTGGTGACTTTGCGGCGTCCGGCCATGCGGATGCCGGTCGGGCCGCCGCAGCGGCACAGGATCTCCAGCGCCGCCGGATGTGTGATAAGTGGGCCGAGGACGCGTTCCAGGGCGGGTGGATGCGGTGAGCAGGCCGCGGATGCGGTTGCCCAGGCGGGTGGCCTCGCCGGCCAGGTCGTCATTGAACCTGGCTAGAACGCCCAGTTCAGCCAGGGTGTCATCGTCGGTGTCGACCTGTCGCAGGGTGTGGGGCAGAGAGCCAGCGGCGTCGGCGATGACCGGGATCGTAGCCGTGCAGGTTAACGTAGAGCTGACCGTCCGGGAAGCGCTCGGCGACGCGGTGCGCCCAGTGGATGGCCAGCGACGTCTTGCCGACACCGGCCGTGCCGACCACCACGCAGGTGGCTATCGCGTTCCGTTCCGGGCCGTGGTCGGCCAGGATCACGGCGGCTGGGCCGCACATGCAGCACTACCCGCTCAGTGCGGCCAGGACGGCCTTCTTCGAAAGCCACACGCTCGATCACGGTCCTGTCGTCCAGACCCGCCATCGCGCGCCATACACTGACATCCGGCACGTCGAAGCCCGGTTGCTGCGCTTCGACGACATCGACCTCGACGCCGGGGTCCTGACAATCCGCGAGAGCAAGGGCGGCAAAGACCGGCAGGTCCCGGTCAGCGCCGGGCTGCGCGACAGGCTGGCCGACTACCACTCCGGCGTCGCCGGGCGTACCGGCGGGGACTGGTTGTTCCCTGGCACCGCCGGGCGCCCACTGACGATCGGCAACATCGACAAGAACTTCCGCCGGTTCCTGTGGCAGGCCCGCATCCCCCACGGCGGCCGGGGCCACGGCCCCCGCGTCCACGATCTACGACACACCATGGCAGTCAACAATCTTCGGTCGTGGTTCGCCTGCGGCGAAGACGTCGCCGCGTTGCTGCCGGTCCTGCAGGCCTACATGGGCCATGCCTCCATCGCCGACACCGACTACTACCTGAGGCTGACCGTCGAGTCCTACCCGCATATCACCACCCGCATCCAGCGCGCCTACGGCGACGTCGTCCCACCCGTCACGGAAGGCCCCTGCGATGGCAACTGATTTCGCGGTGTTGCTGCACCGCTTCCTCACCTCGCACCTGGCCGGGCTGCGCGGCTGCTCACCCAACACGATCGCCTCCTACCGCGACACCTTCAAGCTGCTGATCGCCTGGTCCCGCGACAGCAGATCCATCCCGCCCGACAAGCTCACCCTCGATCGCATCGACGCCGACGCGATCACCGCGTTCCTCGACTGGCTGGAAGCCGAACGGCACAACAGCATCTCGACCCGCAACCAGCGCCTGGCTGCGGTCAGCTCGTTCTTCCGGTGGCTGCAATCCCAGGAGCCGGCCAGGATGGCCGGCTGTCAGGACATCCTCGCCATCCCCGCCAAACGCAAAGCCCAGCCGAGCGTCAATCCTGCCGAACCGTGTCGAGTTCGGCGCGCACTTCGTCCTGCCCCTGCCTGGCCGCCGTCAGGTCTTGCTGCGCCGTCGTCATCTTCCCGGCTTGCTGCTGAGCTCGCTGGACACCCGCAGCGGCCCAGGCGCTCTCATCGATCGCCGCCTTGAGCAACACGCCGGGCTCGGCGGAGTCGGCAGCCATGACGGTGGTCGGCGGCACATCCGGCGCGGGCGCATCCACCATGTTGTCGATCTGGACGAGTTGGTCATCAGCAGTCGTGATCACGCTGCGCGCTTGGGCCACGTTCGCGGTGTGGCCGGAATTCCGCAGCAATGCCAAGCCGGACCACGGTTTCGTCCGGAACCGCGCCGCCTCCGCGCGCAGGTGGACCCATTCCGCACTCAACCCGTCCTGGCCCTCCGGCAAGCCAATGAGCCTTTCCGGGTAAGCATCTGTGGCTCTGGGTAGTCGTCGTGGCTGCGGCTGGTGCGTGTGGCGGTGACACGCCGAAGTTGTTGTGATGCAAAGTAAAAGCGCGGAACCCCGGGTATGAATTTGGTCCTACCACAGATCAACTTCATAGGAGTTCCGCGCCTGATGAGTGTGACATACACTGCGACGTTGCCGGTACGCGACCAGACCGTGCTGTACCTGTCGAGCCTGCTGCACACCCAACGCCTGCGGTGCGGCACCCGCAAGCACCGGAGATCGCTGAGCACATACAAGCAGGCGATTCTGGTGCTGCGCTGGTTTCTCGACGGCACCCGCGTGAAACAGCTGGCCGTCGATCACACGATCAGCTCCTCCACCGCATACACCTATCTCCATGA
>NZ_JBSFLZ010000217.1:0-5775 GCF_053599315.1 Saccharopolyspora sp. NPDC000995 | reverse complement strand
TCGTTCACCGAGGAGGGCGCCCGGTTCGGACTCCGCTCGAACTGTATGGTGTGCGCCTTCGGGATGGCCGAGGCCACGCTCGCGGTGTCCTTCGCACGACGAGGGGCCGTGCCGACGGGCGGCCCGCCGTTTTAGAGGTCGCGCAAATTGGAAGCCGCTGTGCGCTGTGGTGAGGTGGGCGTCAGACAAGCGTCGAAGGCGCTTCCCGCCCCTCACAACTTGCACCGCCGCAGGTTCTCAGCCTGTGCCCACCCCCTTGGGGTCTTGGCGAGGCCAGTCCCCAGCGCCACGTATTGGACACGCATGAGTCGGGGATTGCGGAGTCCAAACGGCGTCTGAGGTTGCGCCCCCCGCACCGCCACACGAGCCACCTTGCGCACCCCTGTTCTCAGGCGATCGGCGCCGTCAGGATGGTGCTGCCGGGGCCTTCGGGCACCGATGCCGTCGCCGCGGCGAGGCGGCGGATCGCCTCTTCCAGCTGGTCGCCCAGCAACGTGTACGGCACTCGCATCCAGCGCTCCAGAGACCCGTACACCGAGAAGCGCGCCCCCGGTGCCACCCGCACGCCGTGCTGCTCCGCAGCCACCGAAAGCCGGCTGCTGACCGGTGCTCCGATGTCGCACCACAGGGCCAGGCCGCCGTCAGGGACGCGGAAGCGCCAGTGCGGCAGGTGCTCGCGCAATGCCGCGATGAGGCAGTCGCGGCGCTCGATCGATTCGACGCGCCGGCGCTCCAGCACCTGGGCGGCGTCCTGCAGCAGCTCCGCCAGCGCCAGCTGTTCGAGGATCGGGCTGCCGAGGTCCACCGCGGCGCGGCCGATCACCATGCGCTGCACGAAATCCTCGGACGCGCGGACCCAGCCGAGCCGGAGGCCACCCCAGAAAGACTTGCTGGCCGACCCTACGAGGATCGCCCGGTCGGTGAACGCGGCCATCGGTAGCGGGGCTTCGGCACCGCTGAGGTCGATCTCGGCGAGCGTCTCGTCGATGACCGCTGTCGTGCAGGTGCGGGCCAGCGCCCTGGCGAGCTGGGCCCGGCCGTCCGCATGCAGCCGGACGCCGGTCGGGTTGTGGAAATCCGGGATCAGGTACGCCAGCCGCGGTGATGTCTGCCGCAGGTTCGCGGCGAGCAGCTCCACGTCCCAGCCGTCCTCGACCATCGGCACCGCGACGGGGGTCGCGTTGAGGCCGCGGATCGCCTCCAGCGCGTTCGGGTAAGTCGGGTGCTCGACGAGCACCCGTTCGCCCGGCGACACCAGCATCCGCAGCAGGAGCGCGAAGCCGTGCTGCGCTCCGTTGGTGACGAGGATCTGCTCCGGGCCGGTCGGTAGCCCCCGCTTCGCGTAGCGCTCGGCGATCCGCTCGCGCAGCACCGGCAGGCCTTGCGGCTGGTAGCCGTGACCGGACAGCTGCTCCGCGAACCGCAAGCGCGCCCGATCCACCGCAGCGCACAGTTCCGGCGGCGCGCCCGGCGTGGCCTGCGCGAGGTTCAGCACCTCGGTGCCCGCAGTCGGGAACCAGCCGCCGTGGGACTCGTTTGCGCGCTCCTGGTCCGGCAGCTTCACCCACGACCCGGCGCCACGCCGGGTGGCCACGAAACCGTCTTCCCGGAGCCGGTCGAGCGTCCGCGCGATCAGGGTCCGGCTGACCCCGAGGGCATCGGCGAGCTCGCGTTCGGCCGGAAGTTGGGTCCCCGGCGGCAATCGGCCATCCAACGCCAGCTGCCGCAGCGCCGCGGCCAACGCCTGGGAGGACGGGCGTGCTGATGGGTCCCAGGAACCGAGCAGCTCGACGAGCTTGCGGCCGTGGATATGCGCGGACCGGGCGAAGACCATAAGGCCAATTGTAGTTCGATTGGCCATCGACTTTAAGGCCAATCCTGTTCTACAAAGTCCTCATGGCCTCGATCCCGACCCCTGTGGACCTCTCACCGCTTTCCATCCGGACCCGCCCGCTGCTCCGGCTCGGGCAGCTCATCGGCGGCCTGGTGCTCTACGGCGCCAGCATGGGGTTCATGGTGCGGGCACAACTCGGACTGGACCCGTGGGACGTGCTGCACCAGGGCCTGGCGCAACGCCTCGGGTGGAGCTTCGGGGCGGTCACCGCGCTGACCGGCGTCGCGGTCCTGCTCGCTTGGCTGCCGCTGCGACAGCGGCCCGGCATCGGCACGGTCGCCAACGTTGTCGTCATCGCTATCGCGGTGGACATCACGCTGGGCCTCACCCCACCGATCGACGCGCTACCGGGGCAGATCTCGCTGATGATCGGCGCCATCGTGCTCAACGGCTTCGCGACGGCAGTCTACGTCGGCGCGCGGCTCGGTCCGGGTCCGAGAGACGGACTGATGACCGGCCTGCACGCCCGGACCGGCTGGTCGGTGCGCTTGATCCGCACCTTGATCGAGCTCAGCATCCTCGCTGCCGGGTGGCTGCTGGGCGGCACGGTGGGCGTCGGCACCGTGCTCTACGCGCTCGCCATCGGGCCGCTGGCCCAGTTCTTCCTGCGATTCGCGGCAGTTCGGTAGAAAAAAGATCTCTGCCCCTAGAGACATCCGGGATACCACGAAGTAGCATTGACGCCGTCCACCTGACCCCCAGGGGTGGACCTTGACGCCCCCGCACTCCCGGTAACCCCCAGGCCGGTTGAGCGCGGGGGCGTCCCTACTTGGTTGCCGCCTCATCTTGCGCAGCGGTGCAGGTGGCGGAACCTCAGCCGCCATCCGGGCTCCGGGAAACTTGCGCATGACCGGGACTGTCCTCGCCAGACGACCGGCCGGGGTCAAGCCGGCGGGTGCAGGCCGGGCAGGTGGCCCTTGCCCTGGCAATGCGGGCAGGTCCGCCACTCGGCCATGGTCATTCCGGTCCGCATGTCTTCGGTGGCCTGCACGACGTACATCCGCGGCTCGCTGAGCTTGCGGAGTCCGCCGCAGGTGAAGCACAGCGCGTTGGGGCCACCAGCGAAATCGGGCTCGTCGTTGTCCGACATACCTCGATCCTTCCACGGTCGCGAACGCGACCGGCTCGCGGTCAGATCGCGGCGATCATGCCGGGTGCGCGTTCGGCGCGGCTCAGTGCCCGCAGCACGGCCGTCTGCCCGTGCCGACGCACGGCCAGCTGCGAAAGCAGCGCGAGCACCGGGTCGTAAACCTCCGACGGCAGCTCCGGTGTGGCGATGCCCACGCTCGTCGCCAGGTCGTCGGAGTGCACCGCCATCTCCATCATCCGGGTGATCAGGAAGTCATCGACGAGCAGCGTCCGCCCGGAGAAGGCCACCTCTCGATCCGCCGGCTCCGCGGGCAACGCGGCACGGAGCTCCTGCAGGGCCGAGTCGATCTCCTCGACCAGCGCCGGCGCGCCCTTGGCCGCGATGTCCTCGCTGAACTCGCGGAGCCGGACGTTGACCTCCGCGTCGACGTCGGCACCGATCCACGCGCTCTTGGCGTAGTAGTCGGAAAGGGTCGACTGCGCTGCCTCCGGCGCGGCAGCGGCCAACACTGGTGGAACGCCGAGGACTTGGAAGGCCAGGTGCCCGGTCAGCCCGCGAACGCTGAACTCCGCCAGCGCACTGGGCCGGTCCCACGCCGCCGCGACCGCCGGATCGCGCACCAGTTCCGCGGTCGAGACTGCCGCCTGCAGGTAAGCCTCTCGGATTGCACTCATGCCCGCCCTTCCGATGTCGCTGCCGTCGATCAAGCTACCGTCGAGGCACGACAGCATCAGGTCGGTCGAACGCCGTCTCCAGCCCGGTGGCGGCGAACGTTTCCGTACCAGTGCTCCAACGTCACAGGCCGCCGACGGGCGCGGGAACGCTCACAGCGAGGTCTCGGCGAGCTTGCCACCCGACATCTCCAGGCGGCGGTTGGTTCGCACCGCGTCGAGCATGCGGCGGTCGTGGGTCACCAGCAGGAGCGTGCCCGCATAGGAATCGAGGGCCGACTCCAGCTGTTCGATGGCGGGCAGGTCGAGGTGGTTCGTCGGCTCGTCCAGCACCAAGAGGTTGACCCCGCGTCCCTGGAGCAGGGCAAGTGCGGCCCGGGTGCGCTCGCCAGGCGACAGCGTGGCGGCCGGGCGCAGCACGTGGTCGGACACGAGGCCGAACTTGGCGAGCAGCGTGCGGATCTCGGCGGTCTCGGTGTCGGGCACGGCCGCGCAGAACGCGTCGAGCAGCGACTCCGAGCCGTGGAAGAGCGCGCGGGCCTGGTCGACCTCGCCGACGACGACGCCGGAGCCGAGCGCCGCGGACCCCACGTCCAGCGGAACGCGCCCCAACAGCGCTGCGAGCAGCGTCGACTTGCCCGAACCGTTGGCGCCGGTGATCGCCACCCGGTCGGCCCAGTCGACCTGCAGCGTCACCGGTCCGAAGGTGAAATCGCCGCGCCGCACCTCCGCTTCGCGCAGCGTGGCGACGATCGCCCCGGAGCGGGGTGCCGCCGCGATCTCCATGCGCAGCTCCCACTCCTTGCGCGGCTCCTCGACGACCTCGAGCCGCTCGATGAGGCGCTCGGTCTGCCGTGCTTTGGAGGCCTGCTTCTCGGTCGTCTCCGAACGGGCCTTGCGGCCGAGCTTGTCGTTGTCGGTGCCCTTGCGGCGGGCGTTTTTGACGCCCTTGTCCATCCAAGCGCGCTGCATGTGCGCACGCGCCTCCAGCGCGGACTTCTTGTCGGCGTACCCCTCGTACGCCTCCCTCGCATGCCTGCGCGCGACCGCGCGCTCCTCCAGGTAGGCGGCGTAGCCGCCGCCGTAGAGGTTGATCTGCTGCTGGGCCAGGTCGAGTTCGAGGACCTTGTTGACCGTGCGGGCGAGGAACTCGCGGTCGTGGCTGACGACGACGGTGCCCGCGCGCAGCCCGCGCACGAACCTTTCCAGGAGTTCGAGGCCCTCAAGGTCGAGATCGTTGGTCGGCTCGTCCAGCAGGAACACGTCGTAGCGGGACAGCAGGAGCGAGGCGAGGCCCGCGCGGGCGGCCTGACCGCCAGAAAGCGAGGTCATGGCCTGGTCGAGCTCGACGAACAGACCAAGCGAATCCACGACGCCTTCGGCGCGTTCCTCCAGGTCGGCGCCGCCCAGGCTTAGCCAGCGATCCAGGCTCGCGGCGTACGCGTCGTCGGCCCCTGGCGCGCCCTCGGTGAGGGCCTGCGTGGCCTCGTCCATCGCGCGCTGCGCCGCGGCGACGCCGGTGCGGCGGGCGAGGAACTGGCTCACAGTCTCCCCGGGCCTGCGATCTGGCTCCTGCGGCAGGTAACCGACGATCGCAGTGGCGGGGGAAAGGCGCAGCTCGCCGCGCTCCGGCACGTCGAGCCCGGCCAGCAGTTTCAGCAGCGTGGACTTTCCGGCGCCGTTGGCACCGACGAGCCCGATCACATCGCCGGGCGCGACGACAAGGTCGAGCCCGGTGAACAGGGAATGGTCGCCGTGCCCGGCGGCGAGATCAGAGGCAACGAGAGTCGCAGACATCAGACCGCCGAGAATAACAACAGCCCCGGAAGCCCTCGCGGAAAGCAAACCGGCGCCTACCGATCCTCCTAAGAGCCGAATCGACTGGTCTTCGCGGTGGCCAAGTGGGGTCGAACCGCCGACCTCCCGCTTTCTTCGACACCTGCGCCGGATGCGCCGGAGACCGGGAGATCCACGTCTTCGTCCTCTCGCCCCGCTGCTGTGCTCGGGCCTGGTCGTACGGCCCGGCCTAGTACGGCAGCAGCCATTCGCTAGCTGACCTGGGTGATCTTGGTGTCGCGGGCGAGTCTGGTGCGTTTGTGGTGCCATCGTGATCGTGCTTG
>NZ_JBSFLZ010000216.1:0-5866 GCF_053599315.1 Saccharopolyspora sp. NPDC000995 | reverse complement strand
CACCACTCATCGGCATATCCCACGCTCACGCCAAAGTGATCATTTCGGCTACTACCGCCCCCACAGTGACCGACTCGCTTATTTGAGGGCTAGTTCCGCGCATCGCCGCGCGCGCAGAGCACTACGACGCCTCAGGTGCCTTTCCCAGCGAGGACTTCGTCGATCTGCGTGCTCGCAGCCTGCTGGGGGTCATGGCTCCCCCGGAATTGGGCGGATTCGGTGCATCGTTCGCCGATTACGCCGCGTTCGCAGCGGAACTGGCTGGTGGGGCCGGTTCGACGGCGCTGATCTTCAACATGCACGCCTCGGTCACCGGCGCGCTGGCGCACACGCCCGAAGAACTGCTGCGGGAACTCGGCGCACCGGAAAGCTGCTTCGCCACGCGGGATCGGCTGCTCGCCGCGGCGGCCGACGGCGCGCTCTACGCGGTGGCTATGAGCGAAAGGGGCACGGGTTCGAGGTTGTCGCGCACCGCCACCACCTTCCGCCGCTACGACGGTGGATATCGCATCAGCGGCAGTAAGGCCTTCGTCTCCGGCGCCGGGCATGCCGACGCCTACCTGGTCACCGCCAGGGACATCGATGCCGCCGAACCGAAGGTGTCCTACTTCGTGGTGCCGACCGGTGAAGGCATCCGGGTGGAACCGACCTGGGATTCGATGGGCATGCGCGCCACGGGAAGCCACGACGTGCACTTCGAGGTGTCGGTAGGTGCGGATGCGCTGCTTGGTGGGATCGAGGGCATCACGCTGCTGGTGGCGCAGGTGATGCCGCAGTGGCTCGTCGCGTCGTATGCCGCCGTGTACGTCGGCGTGGCGCGGTCGGCGCTGCGCGTGGGCGCCATGCACCTGCACGAGCGCGGACTGCACACCTTGCCGACGGTGCGTTCCCGGATGGGGCGGGCGGATGCGGCGATCGCCGCGGCCGACGCCGTGGTGCGGGAGGCGGCTCGACGGGTGTCGGAGCGGCCGGGCGAGCCGGAGACGAACCGCTGGGTGTGGCGGGCGAAGCTGGTCGCCGGTGACACCGCGGCATCGGTGGCTTCGTCGGTGCTGGAGGCTGCCGGGGCGTCGGCGACGCGCCGCGGGCACCCGCTGGAACGGATCTACCGCGACGCGCGGTGCGGTGCGCTGCAACCGGCGACCTCGGACGTCTGCGCCGACTGGCTCGGGGTGGCCGCACTCGGCGGCGACCCCGACGACGAGACTGAGTCACCGCGTTGGTGACGCCGTTGATCGCTGGCTTCGGCTCGTCGCTGCCGGACACCACCGAGCAGCAGGTGCTGTGGGACGACTTCTTCCAGGAACACTTCCGCGCCAGCCGCCTTGCCAGGCGGGTTTTCGCGGGCGCCGGGGTGCGTCGCCGGCACACGGTGGCGAACCCGATCAAGGAGGACCTGTCAGGCTGGTCCACGGCTGCCCGGATGCGCCGCTTCTGTGAGGAAGCCCCGCGCCTGGGACACCGGGCGGTCGCCGCCGCGTTGGACGACGCCGGCATTGACGGCGACGAGGTCGGCCTGCTCACCGTCGTCTCCTGCACCGGGTACGGCACGCCAGGGCTGGACATCAAGCTCGCCGCCTCGCTCGGGCTGCGCCCGGACGTGCGGCGGCTGTTCGTCGGCCACATGGGTTGCTACGCGGCCCTTCCGGCCATCGGCGGCGTCGCGGACTTCGTCGCGGCGCACGGGCGAGCCGCGGTGCTGCTGTCCGTCGAGTTGACCTCCTTGCACATCCAGCCGCCGACCGATGACCCGCAGCAGGTCGTCTCCCACGCGCTCTTCGGTGATGCGGCCGCGGCCGCGGTCCTGCGGCCGCATTCGGCGGGGCTGGCTGTCGTCGACATCGCCGCCTTCACCGATGCCAGCGCGAGCACCCACATGACCTGGGACATCACCGATCTCGGCTTCCGGATGGGGCTTTCGCCGCAGGTGCCGGACGTGCTGGCCCGGCACCTCGGCGCAGTGCTCGACGACTTGCTGGACCGCAACAGCTTGCGGCGCAGCGACATCCGCGGCTGGGCGGTGCACCCGGGTGGCCCGCGCATCCTCGACACCGTCGAAGACACCCTCGGTCTGCCTCCCTCGGCGCTGCAGCCGTCGCGCGATGTTCTCGCGGAGCGCGGCAACTGCTCCTCCGCGACGCTGCTACTGGTCCTCGAAGAGCTCCGAGCCGGCGGCGAACTCCGGCCCGGGAGCCACATCGCGGCCCTTGCGTTCGGCCCTGGACTGACGCTTTACGCAGCGCTACTGGAAGTCATCGTGTGAGCTATGGGACTCGAACCGATCACGTTGGCCGCGCCCCACCAGGTGCGCTGGTCCTTTAACTGTCAGGTCTGGCGCGACGTCGTGTTCGTGCATTGGCCTTGCTCCGCACGGGAGATCGAGGCGGTGCTGCCGCCGCACATCCGGCCGGACCTGTTCGACGGTACGGCGTGGATCGGCGTGGTCGGTCTTGGGATGGTGATCACCGGTCCGCTGCGGATGCGGTTCACCGAGGTCAATATGCGGACCTTCGCCGTCGACGAGCGCGGCCGCCGCGGATTGGTGTTCCTCTCCTTGGAGTCCTCGCATCCGGCATTCGTGCGCCTCGCCAGGGCGGTGGGTCGTCTTCCGTACCGGTCGGCGGCTGTCGAATGCTCGACGACCGCAACCGAAACCGCCTACCGCGTCGAGCGATCCGGCATCGGCCTGAGCATGCGCATCCGGCGGGGCGAGCGCGTCGTGCCGACCAGCGCGGACCGGTTCCTCACCGCGCGCTGGCGGATGTTCTCGACGTGGCACCGCTGGCCGGTCGAAGTCCCGGTGGTGCACGAGCCCTGGGCGCTGGATTCCGCCGAACTGCTGGAGTTCACCGACTCCGGGGTGCTGGCCGTGTTCGGCTTTGCCCCGCCGAGCCAACCCGTCGTCCGGTTCGCGTCCAGAGTGGACGCTCGCTTCGGCTTGCCCGCTTTGGTGCCACGCCGCGGCGGGCCCGGCTCCGGGTGAGCGTGGGCCCGCCGGTTTCGGGGAGACGCCGGTCGAACGGTCACTCGCCGCCGACGTCGAGGTCGACGTAGGCGTAGAAGGCGTTCGCGGTGTCGGCGACGTTCCAGACCGCCAGCATCTTCTGCTTGCCGCTGAAGCCGCCGAGGTCGACGGTGTGCGACAGCTGCGACGGCGGCTGCTGGCCGTCCTGGTCGAACACGGCGACCCGGTTGCCGCCGATGAAGTACTGCCAGGTCGTCGTGCGGTGCGCGACGGCCGGCGTCCAGTTGAACGTCACCGAGTTGCCGACCGGTGTCGCGGTCCAGCCCTTGCTGTCATCGTCTGGCTCCGCGAATCCCTCGTTGCCACCGCTGCAGCTGGTCAGGCCCTTCGGGCCCTCGACGCTCTGCGGATCGTAGTTGATCGCGCCGCACGCAACGGTTCCGGCGGCGCACTGGGCCTGCCGGCTCGGCGGCGAGTCGATGTAACCGTGCGCGCTGGCGCTGCCGGCCGGGATCATGATCAGGAAGGGGGCGAGCGCCACACCGACCACGGCGGCGGCGAGCTTCGGCTTCTTGTCCATCTCAGCTCCTTTGGCAAGACCGCCTCGTCAGGTGGGTGGTGCCTGACCGGCGGTTACTGGGTGGAACTTGGCCGAGGAAGGGGAGAGGGAACAATCCGACGACAACCGGTCAGCCGGGCCGGACCCCGCGCTCCGCCGTTGGTCTGGACCATAGATTTCGGTGGTCAAGATTCGTCCGGTTCGCCCCGCAGATCGGCGGGATGCCCTGCGGCCTCGTCGCCGAATCCCTCGACCTGTTCGCCGCCGAGGTGGCGCCACACCTGCGATCGCTTTGACCCGTCGCCGGGAGCGAAAGGGACTCGGCGGGTTGATCGCTCGACTTCGTCCGCGGTGCTGTGGTCGACTGCGGGGAGGCTCGTGCGACGGGAGGCGGTAGTTGATGATCCGGCATCGGACGGCTGATCCAGGAAGCCGTTCGGGGTCGGCGGTTCGGTGAACGCGCGGGTCGCGCTTTACATCGGCGGACTGCTCGGGCCCTTCGGCGGCGGCGTGGTCTCGGCGATGCTGCCGGAGTTGGGCCGCAGTTTCGCCGTGTCGCAAGGCATCGCGGCGACATCGCTGACCGTTTACCTGCTGCCATTCGCGATCGTCATGCTGGTGTCCGGCAGTCTCGGCGAGCGTTGGGGAATGAGCCGCAGCATCCGGATCGCCTACGCCGGGTACGCCGTCGTGGCGTTGCTGGCCGCGTTCGCACCGTGGTTCTGGCTCTTCCAGACCAGTCGTGCGCTGCAGGGAACCGCGAACGCGTTCACCACCCCGCTGCTGCTGGCCAAGCTCGCTGCGGTCACGCCTAAGGAGCGCCTCGGGCGGGGCTTGGGCATCTACGGCGCGATGCAGGCGATCGGGCAGACGTCGGCGCCGCTGGTCGGTGGGCTCGCGGCGGAAGGGGCCTGGCAGTGGGCCTTCGTCGGCCTCGCCGCCGTCGCCACCGCGCTGGCGATCAGCCCGCTGCCGGCGGATTCGCGCGACGGTGCGGCGCAGCGCCCCGCCTCGCTGCGGGATGCCTGGCGGATTTCCGTGCTGCTGACCGGAGGCGTCGCCTTCGTCGCTTGGGCGTGCTTGGCGGGCCTGCCGTTCCTGGTTTCGTTCCGGCTGGACGACGCGTTCTCCCTGAGCCCTGGCGCGCGTGGGCTGGTGCTCACCGCCTACGGCATCGCGGGGGCGATCGGTGCCAGGTTGACCGGCGGTGGGGTGGACCGGTACGGCCAGCGTGCCGTCGTTTTCGTCGGGTTGCTGTTCGGTGCGCTGGCTGTCGCGTCGATCGGGCTGGTCGCGTGGCTGCCCGCGGTAGCGGTGGCCTGGGCGGTCGGCGGCGTCTGCGGGCAGCTGATCCTGGTCGGCATCCACGCCACGGTGCTCACCGGCGGAGCCAGCGGGCGCGGCGGGACCATCTCGGTGGTGACCGCGTTGCGGTTCCTCGGGATGTCGGCCGCTCCGGCGGCGTTCACCAGCCTGTACCGGTACGACGCCGCGCTGGGGTTCGTGCTTCCGGCGGCATTGCTGGCAGTGACACTTCCCGTTGTTGCCGTTTGCTGGCCGCGACAATCCTCCGGTTGACGGGCAGGGGTTGGGGCGGCGGCATTTTCCGGATGCCACGGCGGGAACCTCAGCCGTCGACGACTACTACCAGGATGCGATCGGCAAGACCGGCCCCGAGCTGACGGCCGCGCTGCACGGGATCACCAGCATCGGCACCACCACCCTGAGCTACGACCAGGCGCGGGACGCGCTGAAGGTCACCGACGAGGCCCCGAACAACAACGCCAACGTGATCCTGCTCTACACCGGTCGGCCGCAGGGCAAGTACACCAACGCGGCAACGCCGACGACTGGAACCGCGCGCACGTCTGGGCCAAATCCCGCGGTGACTTCGGCACCTCGCCCGGCCCTGGCACCGACGCATCGAAAGGGCGCGCAGCAGGTAGCGCGCGTTCCAGCGGGAAGCGGGCCTTGGCGCCGGTGACAACGGATACGTGACCGGTGAGGCCGAAGGGGGTGGCGGTGTCCACCCGTGATCCGCGACTATTGGCCGGTTTCAGAACTCGGAGATGAGCCTGCCCGCCGAATGCTCGGTGCGCAGCTGATTCTTCAGGACCTTCCCACTGGGGTTGCGCGGGAGTTCGTCGACGATCGCCAGCCGACGCGGGCGCTTGTAGCCGGCGAGCCGCTGCTTGCACCAGTCCTCGATGTCGGTCGGCGTCGGCGGGGTCGCGCGGGACGATGACCGCTAGTCCTTCATCAAGCGTGTCGGGTGGGTAGATCCGGCCTGAGGTAAGGCAAAGGCCTTATCCTGCTTGGGTTTGCGACTCCAACGCATCCCA
>NZ_JBSFLZ010000215.1:0-5951 GCF_053599315.1 Saccharopolyspora sp. NPDC000995 | reverse complement strand
TCGACAAGCCAGAAACCTAGACGAAGCAACGGCGTGCCCCCGTCTCCGGGCCCAAAACCCCAGCTCACACCACCCACGGATCAGTCACAAGAGCCCAATTTCCATGGAAATCGGGCCTTCGATTTCCATCGAAATGCGGACGGACCGAGCGGCCGCGGTGCCGGCGTGCGACTCTTTCGAAGTCCAGGCGCTTGTTCACCATCACTCGTGAGCGCGCTTGCTCGCGATCGGTCGGCGTAGCAGGCTTCCGGAGTGACGTCCGTCACCCAAGCGGAGCAGTCCGTTCCCGACCGTCCGCGCACCGCGGGCCAGTTCCTCCGAGGAGGCCGCCCAAATGCCGCGCATCACCGTCAACGTCGACGGCACCAGATACACCGATGAGGTCGAGCCGCGCATGCTGCTCGTCCAATACCTCCGCGAACGACTAGGCAAAGTCGGCACCGTCGTCGGTTGCGACACAAGCAACTGCGGCGCGTGCACTGTCCACCTGGACGGCCACAGCGTGAAGTCGTGCTCGGTGCTTGCGGTGCAGGCCGACGGGCACGACGTCGCCACCGTCGAGGGGCTCGCCCAAGACGGCCGGCTGCACCCCCTGCAGCAGGCGTTCCACGACAACCACGCCCTCCAGTGCGGGTTCTGCACGCCCGGGATGATCATGCAGGCCCTGGACCTGCTCGCCGAGGTACACGAACCCGACGACCAGCAAATCCGGGAAGGCATGGAGGGAAACCTCTGCCGCTGCACCGGATACCAGAACATCGTCCGCGCGGTCCGCGACGCGGCGCAGCGCATGCAGCCGGGCGCCGGGCCCGCGGCGGAGCACGCCGCCGGAGAAGCACAGTCACAAGCTCCCGTGCCGCGAACGCCGGCTGACGAGCACGTCGAGACCAAGGTGACGGGAGGTCGGCAGTCATGACATCGGTCCTGGAACCCGAGCTCGGGCGCGCCCGCAAGCGCAAGGAGGACGCGCGGCTGATCACCGGCCGCACCCGCTGGACCGACAACCTGACCCCGATGGGCACGCTGCACCTGGCGATCCTGCGCAGCCCGGTCGCGCACGCCCGGATCACGTCGATCAGCACCGACGAGGCGCGGCGGATGCCCGGCGTTTCAGCGGTCTTCACTGGCCGCGACCTCGCCGACGAGCAGGGCAGCCTACCGTGTGCGTGGCCGATCACGGAGGACATGAAGGCCCCGGCGGCACCGCCGCTGGCCGCGGACGAGGTGTGCTTCGCCGGGGAAGCGGTGGCCGTGGTGGCGGCACGCAGCGCGGCCGAGGCGCGCGACGCGTTGGACGCCATCGACGTCGACTACGAGGACCTGCCGGTCGTGCTCGACATGGAAGCGGCGCTGCAGCCGGATTCGCCGCTGGTGCACGAAGACCTGGGCACCAACCGCAACGCGACCTGGACGTTCGACTCGGCCGAGGCGGGCACCGGCGGCGACGTCGAGCAGGCGCTGAGCAGCGCGGAGGTCCGCGTCGACCGGACCTTCCGCCAGCAGCGGCTGATCCCGGCGTTCATGGAGCCGCGCTCCGTGGTCGTCGACCCGACCGGCGAGCAGATCACCATGTGGTCGGCCACCCAGGTGCCGCACATCCTGCGGCTGATGCTGTCCATGTCGCTCGGCGTGCCGGAGCACAAGATCCGGGTCATCGCGCCGGACGTGGGCGGCGGGTTCGGCGGCAAGCTACAGGTGACGCCGGAGGAGGTCATCGCCTTCGTGCTGGCCGGCAAGCTCGGGCGGCCGGTGAAGTGGACCGAATCCCGCTCCGAGACGATGGTTTCCGCGCACCACGGCCGCGACCAGATCCAGAAGCTGTCGATGTCGGCGACCAAGGACGGCCGGATCACCGCGCTGAAGGTCGAGTTGCTCGCCGACATGGGCGCCTACCTGCGACTGGTCACGCCGGGCATCCCGATCCTCGGCGCGTTCATGTTCAACTCGATCTACAAGATTCCCGCCTACCACTTCAGTTGCACCAACGTGTTCACCAACAAGACCCCGACCGACGCCTACCGCGGCGCGGGCCGGCCGGAGGCGACGTTCGCCATCGAGCGGATGATGGACGAGCTAGCCGCCGAACTCGGCATGGACCCGATGGAGCTGCGGCGAAAGAACTGGATCGCGCACGACGAGTTCCCGTACGACACGGTCGCCGGGCTGACCTACGACTCCGGCAACTACGAGGCCGCCACCGACAAGGCCGTGGAGCTGTTCGGCTACCAGGCGTTGCGCGAGGAGCAGGAGGAGCGGCGGCGCTCCGGCGATCCCGTGCAGCTGGGCATCGGCATCTCGACGTTCACCGAGATGTGCGGGCTGGCGCCGTCGCGGGTGCTGGGCTCGCTGTCCTACGGTGCGGGCGGTTGGGAGCACGCCTCGATCCGGGTGCTGCCGACCGGGAAGGTCGAGGTCGTCACGGGCACTTCGCCGCACGGCCAGGGGCACGAGACGGCGTGGAGCCAGATCGTGGCCGACCGGCTCGGTGTCGCGTTCGAGGACGTCGAGGTGCTGCACGGCGACACTCAGGTCTCGCCGAAGGGCATGGACACCTACGGGTCGCGGTCCCTGGCGGTCGGCGGCATGGCGGTGGTCAGCGCCGCCGACAAGGTCGTTGAGAAGGCCAAGAAGATCGCGGCACACCTGCTGGAATGCGCAGAGGACGACGTCGAGTTCGCCTCGGGGCGGTTCGGGGTCCGCGGCACCGACCGCGGCACCGCACTCGCCGAGGTGGCGCTCGCCGCGTTCGCCGCGCACGACCTGCCGGAAGGGGTGGAGCCGAACCTGGACGCCGACGCGACGTTCGACCCGGAGAACTTCTCCTTCCCGCACGGCACCCACCTGTGCGCGACTGAAGTGGACACCGAAACCGGAGCGGTCAAGATCCGCAAGTATGTGTGCGTCGACGACATCGGCACCGTGATCAACCCGCTGATCGTGGAGGGCCAGGTGCACGGCGGGCTGGCGCAGGGCATCGCGCAGGCCCTGTTCGAGGAGGCCGTCTACGACGAGACCGGCACGCTGACGACCGGGACGTTGGCCGACTACCTGATCCCGTCGGCCGCCGACCTGCCGGAGTTCATCACCGATCGCACCGAAACCCGCGCGACGTCCAACCCGCTGGGCGTCAAGGGAGTCGGCGAGGCGGGCACCATCGCCTCGACCCCGGCGGTGGTGAACGCGGTCGTCGACGCCCTGCGGCCGATGGGTGTCAACGACGTGGAGATGCCGTGCTCGCCGCAGCGGGTGTGGCGGGCCGTGACCGGTTCCCGCAGCAGCGGCGCCACCGCGCCGGAAGCCGGCGGCGGACTTGGCTCAATGGACGCCCAGGGAGGTAACCGGTGATTCCCGCCCAGTTCGACTACGTCGCACCCTCCACAGTGGAGGAAGCAGTCGCCGCGCTCGCCGAGGCCGGGGAGGACGCCAAGGTGCTGGCGGGCGGGCAGAGCCTGCTGCCGGTACTGCGGATGCGGCTGGCCGACCCGCAGCTGGTCGTCGACCTCGGCCGCATCGCCGCCCTGCGCGGCGTGCGAGAGGAAGGCGACGCGCTGGTCATCGGCGCGATGACCACGCACCACGACGTCATGCGCGATCCGCTGGTGCAGCACCACGCGCAGTTGCTCGCGCTGACCACCCGCACGGTCGCCGACCCGCAGGTGCGCCACCGCGGCACCTTCGGCGGCTCGCTGGCGCACGCCGACCCGGCGGGCGACCTGCCGGCCCCAGCGCTGGTGCTGGACGCCGAGATGGTGCTTGCCGGGCCGTCCGGGCGGCGCACCGTGCCCGCCGCGGACTTCTTCGTCGACTACTTCACCACCGCGCTGGAACCCGACGAGCTGCTGGTCGAGGTGCGGATGCCGAAGTGGACGGGGTGCAACGCGCACTACGAGAAGTTCAACCGTGTTGCCCAGGCCTGGTCGATCGTCGGCGTGGCAGCCGTGGTGCGGGTGTCCGAGGGGACGATCGCCGAGGCCCGCATCGGCCTGACCAACATGGGGCCGACGCCGATCCGGGCCCGCGGCGTCGAGCAGGCCCTGGTCGGGCAGCCCGCCACGGCGGACCCGATCCGGGTGGCGGCCCGGCACGCCGCCGAGGGCACCAGCCCGGCGTCCGACGCCAGCGCGGACGTCGACTACCGCGAACACCTCGCCGAGGTCCTCACCGGCCGCGCCGTGCTCGCCGCGGCGGGCGGCTAAACCCGAGGCGAAGCCGCCCGTGAGCCTTTCGGGCCGCCCCGCGACTCGAAAGGCTCAGGGAGGTCGCAAAGGTCGTACGGATGCGTCAACCGCAATGATCCAAATGGGGTAGGCACCAGCCGCGAAGGCTGGGAAGCTGGTAGTGGATTGTGACGAGGTCGCGCGGGCCGGGCGGCGGCCGGGCATGGCTCGGGTACCCGCAGCCGAGGCGGCGCCTGAGGCCCGGCGCGATCTTCGAGGCAGCTTCTTGAAGCAAGGATGGCTCTTTCGAGCCGAGCTCGGTCGAACCAGGAGGACCCTCCAGTGCAGATGCAGCACCAATTCAGCGTTCCGGTGCCGGTCGAAGTGGCGTGGAAGGCGCTGCTCGACCCGGAGCGGGTCGCCCCGTGCATGCCCGGCGCCACGCTCACCAAAGCCGAGGGCAACGCGTTCGCCGGCTCGGTCAAGGTCAAGCTCGGCCCGGTCACCCTGCTCTACAAGGGCACCGGCACCTTCAAGGAAGTCGACGAGGCCGCCCGTCGGGTGGTCATCGACGCCAGCGGCAAGGACTCGCGCGGCAGCGGCACCGCCGCCGCGACGGTTGCCGCTGTGCTCCAGCCGGAAGGCGGCACCACCGCGGTCACGGTGGACACCGACCTGAAGGTCACCGGCAAACCGGCGCAGCTCGGCCGCGGCCTTATCTCCGAGGTCAGCGGCAAGATCCTGAACCAGTTCGCGGCGAACCTCGCGAAACGCCTCACCGAGGAGGAACCGGCGGAGGCGCCGGCCGAAGAGGCTGCGGCCCCGGCGTCCGGCGGCGAGGAGAAGGCTGCGGCGTCCGGCGGCGAGGAGAAGGCCGAGCCGTCGGCGCCTACCGGGGAGAAGGCAGCGGCGTCGGCGGCTGCCGAGGAGAAGGCCGAGCCGTCGGCTCCTGCCGGGAAGAAGGTTGCGGCGGGCAATGCGAGCTGGCGGGTCACCCCGGCGGGCAGCCACGACACGTTCGCCAGCACCGCCAAGGAGGAGCTCTCTCGCAAGGCGGACGCGGTGGTGACCGGCGCAGCGGCGCCGTCGGACGAGGCCATCGACCTCCTCGGCACGGCGGGAGCCCCGATCCTCAAGCGCCTGGCTCCGGTCGCGGTGGCCGCCGTGGTCCTCGGCCTCGCGTTCCGCATCATCCGGCGCCGTCGGCGCCGCCGCCCCTGACCCGCCCGGCCGTCACCGGGGAGGAGCCGATTCCGCGCGGAACCGGCGCCCGGGTGACGGCCGATTCCTGCGAAGCCGCACTCTAGGCGGCGTCCACCGGACCGAGGCTTAAATCCCTCTTGAACTGCGGAAATAATCAGGTGGCAGTCGTCAAGCGCCGCTTTCGCCGGGCTGCGGGCGGCCAGGGCCCGCAAACCAAGGGCTTTTGCCCGGTCGGGGCGGGTTCTGCCCGAGAACGGGCTCTGGCGTGCCCGGTGCTCCAGCGGTCGTAGCGCAGACTCCTGCCGCGTCCCTCCGGGGTCGGTGGGCTCGTATCCGCCGCGCGGGCTCTGCGCGCACGGAACGCGTCCTTCGCGCTCCGGTCAGAACGAGCCGGGTGAAGTGCCTCCGTACCTTCGAAAATTGCTACTGGACCTTCCGGCACCACGACGTCCTTGCGGTGATCGCGCACAAGGCTTGCAAGCTCAAGTCGCCAGGCCAAGCGGAGTCGCGTTCGGGGCCGTGAGTCCCAGCGGACTGTAAACCATCGACCGGCCGATGTTGTAGAGGATCATGCCCAGCCACAGCAGCGCG
>NZ_JBSFLZ010000214.1:0-6026 GCF_053599315.1 Saccharopolyspora sp. NPDC000995 | reverse complement strand
CACCCCCCGCTCTTCCTACCCCCCCTCCTCCCCCCCTTGCGGTCACCGGGGCAGGAGCGGGATGGCGATTTCGCGAAATCGCCATCCCGCTCAACCACGAGTTCCTGCTGCCAGCGGTACATCTCCTGCCCGGCGGGGTCCTGGGCCAGCACCGACTTGCCCTGCGCGTCCATCCACTCCGCGCCAAAGTGCGGCGCCCAGTTCCAGGGGTGGTTGGCCTGCGAGGTCAACACCGGCAGGAATCCGGCGACCTTGATCGAGCCGTCGGGGTTGAACTCGGCGAGCCACTTGGCGCCTCGGTCAGCTCGGACATGGTCCTAGGCGGCTCGGTGATGCCCGACTTGGCGAAGAGGTCGGCGAGGAACGCCTTCCCGGCAGCACCCGCGTCGTGAGCCGCTTCCACCGCTGCCGCGCCGTTGCGGACCAGACGGATCTGTTCAGACGACGGACCCTTTCCTGACCGTGCGGGAATGTGCCGGCCGACCGTGTCGGTCGAAGTTGCCCTTCACTTGTCGCCCTAACGGGCCGTCAGGCCCAGTGGGAGATGTCGTTCACCAGGCGGACCGAGGCGTTGCCGTCCGGGTAGAACTCCACGATGGACAGCGATGCCAGGTCCAGGTGGAGGCGGTAGAACATCGACGGGCCGACGTCCAAGCCCAGCCGCAGCAAGGCCTTGATCGGGGTCACATGGCTGACCACGATGATCGTCTGACCCGCGTACTGCTCCAGGAGATCGCCGCGGGCCCGCGTGACCCGCTGGTAAACCTCGTCGAGGCTTTCGCCGCCCGGCGGCAGGACGCTCGGGTCGCCGAGCCACTTGCGGTGCAGCTGCGGGTACTGCTCGGAGGCCTCGCCAAAGGTAAGACCCTCCCAGTCACCGAAGTCGGTTTCCAGCAGGCCGTCGTGGAAGTGCAGTTCGCCGCCGGTGGCGTCGACCACCGCCTGCGCGGTCTGCCGGGCCCGGGTCAGCGGCGAGGCGATCACCGGCGCGACGCCGTCCGGGGTGATCACCCCGTCCATCGCGGCCAGCCGTTTACCCGCCGCACGCACCTGACGCTCCCCCAGCGGGGTCAGCGCGACATCACCCCTTCCGGAATAGCGCCGGTCCACCGACATCGGGGTCTGACCGTGGCGCAGCAACAGCATCTTCGTCGGCGTGCCGTTGGCGCCGAGCCACCCGGACGGGCGGATCTGCGCGCTGCTCGCCCCGGCTTCGCTACCGGACCGCGCCACATCCGCTTCGCCGCCGGACCTCTCCCCGGCAGCGGGATCCCCTACCGGCCGGGCACCGCCGCCGGACTGATCGCCGCTCGCCTGCTGGTCCATCGCCTCGTTGGCCAGGCGGTCGGCATGGGCGTTGTGGGCGCGGGGCACCCACTCCAGGCTCACCCGCTCGAATCCGGCGATCAGCTGCCTTGCCTCGGCGGCCAGGGGCTGCAGGTTCGCGTGCTTGACCTTCCAGCGGCCGGCCAGCTGCTCGATGACCAGCTTGGAGTCCATCCGTACCTCAACCGCGGCAGCACCGAACTCCGCCGCCGCTCGCAGGCCCGCGATCACGCCCTGGTACTCGGCCACGTTGTTGGTCGTGACACCCAAACCGATCGAGCGCTCCGCGAGCACCTCCCCGGACGCGGCGTCGCGGACCACGGCACCGCATCCGGCCGGGCCGGGGTTGCCCCGCGACCCACCATCGGCCTCGACGACAACCCGCAAGCTCACCGGTTGTCCCCTGTCCGCACCAGAATCGCGCCGCACTCCTCGCAACGGACCACTTCATTGGCCGCCGCTTCACGCACCTCGGTCAACGCGGTGCGGTCCAACTCGATCCGGCACGCGCCGCACCGGGCACCCTGCAGCAGCCCGGCGGCGACGCCGCGCTGCGCTCGGATCCGCTCGTAGAGCGCGGCGAGTTCCGCCGGCAACGCCTTGGCGATCAGGTCCCGCTCACCCCGGCGGCGTGCCTCCGCCACTTCCAGATCGGCGAGCGCCTCGTCGCGGCGCGACTGGATGTCCGCGAGCCGCTCCTCGGCCGCGGTGAGGGCCTCGCGCGACTTCGTCACATTCGTTTCGAGTGCCTCGCGCTGCTCCATGACCTCGAGCTGCTCGTCTTCGAGGATGCCCTGCCGGCGGGCGAGCGTCTGCAGCTCGTGCTCCAGATCTTCGAGCTGCTTCGCGGACGCCCCCGCGGCCATCAGGTCGCGGTCGCGCTGCTCCCGGGCGCGCACCTGGTCGACCTCGTTCTCCAGCCGCTTGACCTCGCGGTCCAGGTCGCTGAACGCGGTCTGCGCGACCACCAGCTCGTCGCGCTTGGCCAGCACCTCGCTCTCGGCCCGGCCGATCTGTTCCAGCTCGGGCAGCGTGCGTCGGCGGTGCTCGACGCGGTTGAGTTCCGCGTCCGCCTCCGCGAGATCGAGCAACCGTCGCTGAACGGCGGGGTCGGCTTTCACGCGAGCGCCCTCCCTGGGTCTGATGCCGCGCCGGCGTGAACGGTCCACGGGTCGGTGCGGCGGGTGGAAACGAGGACTTCGACTGTATCCGGCAACGCGGCGGCGACGGTGTCCGCGGCCTGTTGGCACCACGGCCATTCGCTGGCCCAGTGCGCCACGTCCACCAAGGCCGGCACCTCGGCGCCAGGTACGGCGGCCCGGGCCAGGTGCTCGCCGGCCGGGTGATGCCGCAGGTCTGCGGTCACATAGGCGTCAACACCAGCGGCCGCCGCGGTCGCCAGGTAGGAGTCGCCCGCGCCGCCGCACACCGCGACGACGCGGATCGGGCGGTCCGGATCACCAGCACCGCGCACCCCCCAGGCCGTGGTGGGCAGGTTGTGCGCGACGCGGCGCACGAACTCGTGGAACGGCTCGGCCTCGGGCAGCTCACCGATGCGCCCCAGCCCGGTTCGGGCGCCTTCCGCGTGCGGGACCAGCGGCCCGGTCACGGTGAGGCCGATGGCCTCGGCCAGCGCATCCGACACGCCCTGCACGGCGCTGTCGGCGTTGGTGTGCGCGCAGTACAAGCCGATCCCGGAACGGATCAGCCGGTGCACGATCCGCCCCTTGGGATCGTCAGCGGGCACGCCGTGCACCCCCCGCAGCAGCAACGGGTGGTGCGAAACCACCAGCTGTGCGCCGAAATCCACCGCCTCGTCCACAGTGGCCTCGACCGGGTCCACGCAGAACAGCACCCGCTGCACCACCGACTCGGGATCGCCGCACACCAGGCCGACCGCGTCCCAGCCCTCGGCCAGATCGGTCGGATATGCCGCTTCCAGCGCGCCGATCACCTCTTGAAGCCGTACCACCACCGACTCACCCCCATCCCAAAATGTCGCGTAAAGCCTTTCCCAGAAACGCGTTCTGCGCCGGATCGCGCACCGCGACCCGCAGGTGATCGGGCCCCAGGCCGGGGAACGTGTCGCCCCGTCGGACCGCGATGCCGTGCTGCCGCAACGCATCCCGCACCTCGGCACCGCCATCCACCCGAAGCAGCAGGAACGGGGCGCGCGCGGGCATCGCGACCTGCAGCCCAGGAATCCCGTCCAACTCCGCGACCAAACCCGCGCGGTGCTCCTCGAACTCGACCGCCGCCTGCTCCGACTCGGCCAACGCATCCGGCTCGCAGCAGGCGACCACGGCCTCCAGGACCAGCGCGTTGATCGGCCAATGTGGACGGTACCGGCCCAACCGCCGTAACAGGTCCGGGTCGCCCAGCGCATAGCCGGCGCGCAACCCAGGAAGGCCCCACATCTTCGTCAGGCTTCGCAACACCAACAGCCCCGGTTCCCGACACCCAGCCAGCGACTCCGGCTCGCCGGGCACGGTATCGCTGAACGCCTCGTCGACGACCACCACCCGACCGGGCCGAAGCAGCCGCAGGACCTCCGCCGACTGATGCAGCACCGACGTCGGGTTGGTCGGATTGCCGAGCACCACCAGGTCCGCCTGCTCCGGCACCGCACTCGCGTCCAGGCGATAGCCGTCCGCTGGATCCAGCTGCACCCGCGCCACCTCGACATCGGCGGTGCGAAGCGCAAGCTCGGGCTCGGTGAACGACGGGTGCACCAACGCCGCGAGGCGGGGGTGCAGCGACGGCAGGAGCGCGAAGCCCTCCGCCGCGCCGGCCAGCAGCAGCACCTCGGAGGCGTCGCGGCCGTGGCGGGCGGCGGCAGCCGCCCGAGCGGCGAGGTCGTCAGCGGCGGACGGGTAGCGGCCGAGGCGGTCGAGCGCCGCCGTGAGGCGCTGGCGGAGCCACGCCGGCGGACGGTCCAGGCGGACGTTGACCGCGAAATCGAGCAGGCCGTGCTCGGCGTCGACATCGCCGTGGTGCCGCAACGAATCCTGGTCGTGCCCGCTGTTCATCCCGGGCAGTCTAACCAGGGCGGAGCCCGGCCCGTGCGCCGCGAAGGGCGGCGGTGACCCCCTCGTGATGTCGAGCCGGACCATGACCTCACCAGAAGGAGCGAAACGCCCCGTTCACCTCGAATGAAACCGGATGGCCCCGCCCGGGGCGAACCGCTCCTCCCCTCCAGCCGGAGGCGGAGCCAACGGCCCGTTCGCGCCATCCGCTGTTCGCAGCGAACGGCCTGTTCACCCCAGCAAGGAGGGACGAACGGCCCATCCGCTCCAAATGCCGTCCGCACGAAACGACCGGCCGTCTCCAAGATGCGGCGAACGGATCCGTTCACCGCCGCTAGGCGCGGTGAACAGGCCGTTCGCTCCTCCCCTCCTGCCGGAGGCGGAGACGGTTGGGCCGTACCCTCGGGAAACGTGCACATCTCCTTCATCTGTACCGGTAACATCTGCCGTTCCCCGATGGCCGCGCTGGTGTTCCGCGAGCAGCTGCGGCGGGCCGGGTTGGACGGGCAGGTCGAGGTCACCAGTGCCGGAACCGGGCCGTGGCACGTCGGCGAACCAGCCGACCCGCGCACCGCGAAGGTGCTCGCCGACCACGGCTACCCCACCGACCACGTCGCCGCCCAGATCGACGACGAGCACCTGGCTGCCGACCTGCTGATCGCAATGGATGCCGGGCACCTCCGGGCGGTGCGCCGCCTCGTCGACAGCTCGGCCGACGTGCGGCTGCTGCGTTCCTTCGACCCGGAGTCCGCCGTCGGCGGCGAGGTCCCGGACCCTTACTACGGCGGCCCGAACGGGTTCGGCGATGTGCTGGCGATGGTCGAGGCCGCCACACCGGGTCTGCTCGGCTGGGTCCGCGAACGGTTGTGACGATGCTCGATCAAGCCCAGGCGGCTGTTGCGGAGATCACCGGCCGTGCAGCGGACGATGTGCGCCGCCTCGGCGGTGGCGACACCGCAGCCGCGTTCTAGTGGGTGCTATTCGTCAATGCTGGGATGACGCGGATTGTGATAGGTGCCCGCTTGTACTGGCCGGGGGTGACCTGAACGTACCGGATCACCTGCGCGAGTAGCTCCCTGCAGTCGAGAACAGGTAGCGTGTCCCACTCGTCGAGCAGTCCGCGGGCGATGATGTGTGCAGGTTCACGGACTTCCCGTGCGTCTTGCTCGGCGAGTGTGAGTCGCTGCTCGTGCTCGTCTCGTTCCGCCATGAGCTCATCACGGGCGGTGTCGTAGACGGACTCCGGCACCCGGCCGGCCACCAGCTGGCGCGTAAGCTCGGCTAGCTGCCGGTCGATCTCGGCGACCTCGCGCGCGGCGGCTTGCGCATCGGTTCGCGACCGGAGCTGTCTACGCTCGGCCTCTTTCGCTTGGGCCGCAGCTTCACCGACTTCGTCGGCGAGCTCGCGCAGCCAGGCGAGCACGAACACGCTGCTGCGCAAGGCGGAGCCGCACCTCCCGCCGTGGGCGACCCGCGTTCTGCTCGGCTCCAACACGCCACCTACGTACCCGACCGAGTAGCAACGCGCCCTGCATCCTTACCGGGTGCGGGGCGCATTCGGCGTTTTCGGGTCAGTACCGACCCTGGTGGTTAATTCTCGGGTTGAGTGAGGGTGTGTTGGGCAGGCCCGGGATGATGATCTTGCGGCAGTCTTGTGGTGTCTGGCCGCAGGAT
>NZ_JBSFLZ010000213.1:0-6180 GCF_053599315.1 Saccharopolyspora sp. NPDC000995 | reverse complement strand
AAGCGGCACGCGACACAGGCCATGCACCCACCGGGACCGAGAGGTCACAACCCTATCCGACAGGGCTGCAAAAGGGATGGTGGCCTAGTGAGCGACACGCGAGTCGCAGTGGTGACCGGGGCCGGATCCGGCGTGGGGCGGGAGATCGCGCAGGCGCTGCTCGGCGCGGGCTACCGGGTGGCGTTGGCAGGCAGGCGGCCAGAGCCGTTGGAGGAGACCGCGCAGGGCTCCGCCGCCGCCCGATTGGCGCCGACCGACGTCAGCGACCCGGAGTCGGTCGCCGCGCTGTTCGAGGGCGTGCGCGACGTGTGGGGCCGGGTCGACCTGCTGGTCAACAACGCGGGCACCTTCGGCACCGCCGGCTCGGTCGGCGAACTGTCCTATTCAGACTGGCAAGACGTCGTGCAGGCTAATCTGACCGGCTCGTTCCTGTGCGCGCACCACGCCTTCCGGATCATGCGTGACCAGGATCCGCAGGGCGGCCGGATCATCAACAACGGTTCCGTCTCCGCGCACAGCCCGCGGCCTCGCAGCGTCGGCTACACCGCGACCAAGCACGCCATCACCGGCCTGACCAAGTCGATTTCGCTGGACGGTCGGCCCTACGCCATCGCCTGTGGGCAGATCGACATCGGTAACGCGGCCACCGAGATGACCTCGGGCATCGCCACCGGCTCGTTGCAGGCGGACGGCTCCGTTCGCCCCGAACCGACCTTCGACGCCCGGCACGTCGCCGACGCTGTGCTCTACATGGCGAGCCTGCCGCTGAACACGAACGTGCAGTTCCTGACCATCACCGCCACCGCGATGCCATTCATCGGACGCGGTTAGGACTCTAGCCAGGCATTGGCGAGCAGTTCGTAGGAGCGGACCCGGCCGGCGTGGTCGTGGGTCGCCGTGGTTATCACGAGCTCGTCGGCGGCGGTGGCGTCGCGCAACGTCATAAGCTTGCGCACCACCGTCTCCGGCGAGCCCGCGATCTGCGTGTCCAGCCGGTCGGCGACACCAGCGCAGCGTGCCGACCTCAAAGGAGGTGCGGAAGGCTCCGCGTCGTTGTAGCTCCGGGACTAGGCCGTGGGTGATCGAGGTGAGGTCGTGTGGGAAGGCACCGGGCCGCAACCGGAATCCGGAAAGCCCCGCCTCGGTCCAAGACAGCAGCAGATCGGCTAGTTCGACCGCGGTACGGTGTGCATCGCGGCGTCCGATGTGCACACCGCGCCGTCCAGCCGGTCCTTCCGCTCGGCCGCGCGTTCGCCGAGGAACACGACCAGATCGCCGTCGTCAGGTGGGGGAGCGTTCGCGAAGCGGTGCCGGGAACCGGCGGCGAACGGTGACCGCCGAATGGGGCCGGGATGAGGTGCAAGGCTGCGGGAGCTCGGCGCCACGGGCAGGCGGCGGAGGTGACTCGGAGGAGATCGGGGTAGTCCCTGGTGACCAACTGCACCGACTGCGCCATGTCATGAACGCCAGAAGCGTCGTGGGGAAGCGTCAACGGATCGCCCCGACTGCCCACGATGTGGGCGGGGAATGCTCAGCGCAACGAGATCGTCGCGGTGCCGGCGGGCAGCACCCGGCCGATCACCGGCGCGCCCGGGATCTCGCCGACCACGAGCAGACCGCCCGAGGTTTGGGCGTCGGCGAGCAGCAGCAGGTCTTCTCCCGATGTCGAACCGGGATCGAGGTGGGGCAGGGCCCAGTCGAGGTTCCGGCGGGTGCCGCCGCTGATGAACCCCGCCCGCACCGCGTCCCGCGCGCCGTCGAGGTACGGCACGGCGGCGACGTCGATTTCGGCGGCCGTCCCGGACGCGCGCATGGTCTTGAACAGGTGGCCCAGCAGACCGAACCCGGTGACGTCGGTCGCGCACACCACCCCGGCCAGCAACGCAGCGACCGCGGCGTCGCGGTTCAGCGTCGTCATCGCCTCGATCGCCTGCTCGAAGCGTTCCCCGGTGCGCTTGTGCCGGGTGTTGAGCACGCCGATTCCCAGCGGTTTCGTCAGCGACAGCGGCAGGCCCGGCCGCGCGGTGTCGTTGCGCAGCAACCGATCGGGGTCGACGAGGCCGGTGACCGCCAGGCCGTACTTCGGTTCGGGGTCGTCGACGCTGTGCCCACCGCCTATGTGGCAGCCCGCCGCCCCGGCGGTATCGGAGCCGCCGCGCAGCACCTCGGCTGCCAACTCGAACGGCAGCACATCGCGCGGCCAGCCCAGTAGGTTGACCGCGAGGATCGGAATGCCGCCCATCGCGTACACATCGGACAGTGCGTTGGCGGCGGCGATGCGGCCCCAGTCGTAGGGATCGTCGACGACAGGTGTGAAGAAGTCCGTGGTGGCCACGATCGCGGGCCCGCCGTCGACGCGCGCCACGGCCGCGTCGTCACCGGTCTCCAGGCCGACGATCAGCTCCGAGTTCGGCCGTTCGATGGCGGGGGCCAGGCCGCTGACGATCGACTCCAGCTCGCTGGGCGGGATCTTGCAGGCGCAGCCGCCGCCGTGCGCGTACTGGGTCAGGCGAATCGGTTTGGACCCGGTCATGCCCCCATTGCAGCACGTCGGCGCCCGCTCCACAGGCGGAGACGGACGGGAATCGAACCCGCCGCACCGAGGTGCTCGGTGCCATCGGCTTTGAAGGCCGAGGGGGCCACCAGGCGCCCATACGTCTCCGCCGTCACTGTAGCCCCGCATGCGCCCGCGCACCTGCTGGTGGACGATGTCCTTTGTGGACGAACGTCTGTGAGCTCAGTGACTGCCGGGCTGGTGCCGCGTCGGTGGTCGTAGGATGTGGGCGTGCCGTTCGCGAAGACTGCTGACCAAGCCGAGATCTACTACCAGGTGCGGTGTTCCGGCGAACCCCTGGTCCTGTTGAGCGGGCAGGCGAACACCCACCACTGGTGGGACAACGTGCACGCCGACTTCGATGGCGACTACCAGACGATCGTGCTGGACTACCTCGGGACCGGCGAGAGCGACAAGCCCGAGGACGCGGAATACAGCGTCCGCCGCTTCGCCAGCGATGTGATCAGCATTCTCGACGAACTGGGCATCGCGCGGGCCCACGTCTACGGCACCTCGATGGGCGGCAAGGTCGCGCAGTGGGTGGCCATCGACCACCCTGACCGGCTCGGGGCCCTGATCCTGGGCTGCACATCGGTCGGCGGCACCCGCGGACTCCGCGCGGATGCCGTGGTCGCCCGATCCTTGGCGCAACCATCGGTCGAGGCGGCTCGCCAAGCCCTGATCGATCTGATGTACACGCCGGGATGGGTGCGGACCCACCCTGGCCCGTACGTGGTGCTCGGCGGCCCGATGCCCAACCACGCCCGGCGCGGGCACCTGCGGGCCAGCAACGACCACGACAGCTGGGCGGAGTTGGACGGCGTGACGGCGCCGACGCTGGTGTTGCACGGCACGGACGACATCTTCAGCCCGGCGGGGAACGCGGCTATCCTTGCCGAGCGCATCCCCGGAGCCGAGGTGCACTACCTCGACGGAGCCCGCCACGCGTACTTCGAGGAGAAGCAGGCCGATGCGTCCGAGGTAGTACTGCGGTTCCTCGCCGCGCACCCGTTGCGCTAGCCGCCCTGCCGTTCGGGCTGTTCGGCTCAGGTGTCGGCGGCGTGGCCGACAGGGCGGGCTTGCCGACCGCGCTCACTGTGGGTAGGTGTCGGGCAGCCCGAAGGAGGGGAACAGGCTGACGTCGAAGAACGTGACGGCGTGCTTGACCTTCGCGCCGTCGAATTCGAGCACCTGCAGGTGGAACGGGCGGAACACGCCGTCGAGCTGGCGCATGTAGACGCCGAAGGCGACCTGGCCGTTCGCCCGGGCCGGCAGCAGCCGCATGTCATCCGGGCCGGCCGGGCACTTGAGGTCGACCAGCACGCCGATCTGCTCGGCGCCGCTCACCCAGTTGGTGAACGGCGGCATCTCCCAGATCGCGTCCTCGGTGAACAACTGCACGATGCGGGAGATGTCCTTGGCCTCGAACGCCGCCACGTAGCGCTCCAGCATCTGCTGCTGTTCAGCGGTCAGCGGCTCGCGGGTGTCGTCCTCGGACGGCTTGACCTGCTCGAGCTGCGCCCGGGCGCGCTGCAGGGAGCTGTTGACCGCGGCGGTGCTGGTGCCGAGTGCTTCCGCCACCTCGGCGGCCTTCCACTTCAGCACGTCGCGGAGGATCAGCACCGCGCGCTGCCGGGCGGGCAGGTGCTGCAGCGCGGCGATGAAGGCCAACCGGGTGCTCTCCCGCGCGCTGACGATCGCCGCCGGATCCGTGTGGTCGTCGGTGATCATGGTGTCCGGGATGGGCTCCAGCCACGGCACCTCGGGCAGCTCCACCAGTTCGTCGCGGGACGGGTCGCTGGGACCGCCCAGGCCGGTCGGAAGCGGTCGGCGCTTCCGGTTCTCCAGCGCGGTCAAGCAGGTGGTGGTGGCGATCCGGTAGAGCCAGGTGCGTAGCGACGACCGGCCTTCGAACCGGTCGTAGCCCCGCCAGGCGCGCAGGTAGGTCTCCTGCACGAGGTCCTCGGCGTCGTGCAGCGAGCCGAGCATCCGGTAGCAGTGCGCCAGCAGTTCCCGCCGGTACGGGTCGGCTCGCGCGACGAAATCGTCGGTGACCATGGTGGTGGCGGCCATGACTACGCCCTTTCGGCTACCTGTGCTGCTACTTCGGGACGCCCCGGACTGCGCCAACCGGCAGATGGGGTGTCGAAAGGCACAGTATCGGATACCACCGACACCGACGGTCCGATTCGTCGAGCGTCAGAAGCGGCCGTCGCGCCAGTAGCCCATGAACGCGACCGCCTGCTTCGGGATGCCGTAGTCGCTCACCAGCATCCGACGCAGGCGCTTGATGACGGCCGCCTCGCCGGCCAGCCAGCCGTAGAAGCGGCTGGGGCAGGCGGTGTCCTCGGGCACCTCCCACAGCGGCGAGATGTCCACGTCGACATCGTCGAGTTCGGCCGCGCTGCCGCGCGTTCGCGGGTGCAGTTCCTCCAGCGCCGCGGCGACGCCTTCCTCCAGCAGCTTGCCGTGCGGCTGCGCCGCGCGGCGGGGGAACCAGCGCACTTCGACGCCGTCGGGTACGCGCCAGTCCTGCCGGTCGTTTTCCTCGGGTACTTCGAGGCAGACGATGCCGCGCGTGCACGGCGGGAGCGTTTCGACGATTGCGGCGACGGCGGGCACGGCGGTCTCGTCGCCGGCGAGCACCAGGTGGCTGGCAGTCGCGGGCGGCGCCCATTCGCAACCCCACATGCGGCCAGTGCCCGGCCGGTCGGGGCCGAGCAGTCCGATCACGTCGCCGGGCTGCGCGGTCGCCGCCCAGTTCGAGGCGGGGCCGCCGTGGCCGGAGCCGCCGTGCAGCACGAAGTCGACATCGAGTTCTGCGGGCCCGCAGCGGTAGGCGCGGACGGTGTAGGTGCGCAGGTTGGGGCGGATCTCGTCGGGCAACGCCAGCCATCGCTGGTACCAGTCGGGCCCCTTCCGGGGTGTCCGCGAGTTGCGGCCGGGCTGCGGCAACACCAGCTTGATCCGCTGGTCGCGCCTGCCCGCGCCGAAGGTGCGCAGGCATTGCGCGGCGAAGGTGATCCGGACGAAGCTCGGGCCGAGGCGTTGCACCCGCGCGACCTAGACCGGGAACATCCGGTAAACGGGCTTCTGCTCGATCACCTGCGCGGTCCGCGTGCCTGTCATCCGAAACCTCCCGAGATCGAATGATAAGTTAGCCTAACCTTATGCAATTGGGGAGGTTGGATTCCGTCACAAGATCCGATCCGCTGCTGCGCTGCCCGTCGCGCAGGTCTCGGCGGCCCGGTGCGCTCAAGGGCTCCGGGGTCAACGTGGCCGGCGCGTTCGGGCTGGCTTCCCTCAAGGCGGAGCTGCTGGTCAGCGGCTCGCCCGCGCGCTCGGCGGCGACGTCGACTCGCCCCGCGTGAAGGCCGATGGGGACCGGTTCAACCGGCGGCCCAGCGGCTGCGCGATATCGGCGCCCGGATGCGGGTCGAGGGCAAGTCCGCAACCCGGACCTAACTCCCGGTGTTCGCCTCGCACCCGGCGGCTGCCGCGGACAAGTTCCTCGAGTGGGACGCGGTCGCGCCGATGAGTTTCCTAAGTCAACCCTTGGTCTTTGTTGATCTTGTTTGTGGTTTGGTGGGTGGCAGGGTTGTAGCAGGTTTTGTCGCGCCAGCAGG
>NZ_JBSFLZ010000212.1:0-6197 GCF_053599315.1 Saccharopolyspora sp. NPDC000995 | reverse complement strand
CGACAGACTGGGGCCTGCTACCGGGCGCTCCGGTGCCTACCCGGACGGGACTCTCACCCGCTGGCCTGGTCCAGCTTCCAGGACGCAACATGCGTTGCATGTTACCGAGCCGCGCTTAGCAGCTCTGGTGGCGAGCCGAGGCTCGATCGAACAAGCCACCGGGGCGTCACGAGCTACCGTGGGTCTGACAATCGCCGGGTCCGGGCGATGACGGCGCCCGAGGACGACGGCGGCGCGGTAGACGATGGCGTGCTTGTCGTACCGGGTCGCGAGTCCTCGCCGTTGCTTGATGCGGCAGTAGCGGCGTTCGACCACGTTGCGATTCCTGTAGTCGGCGGCGTCGAGCGTGACCGGGCGGCCGCGCGTGATCCGCGGCGCTTGCGGTGACACTTTTGATCGTCCGGCTCGGAATTCACGGGCTTGATCCCGCGCGAGCGCAGGTACGCGCGTATAGCGCGGGACGAGTACAGGAAGTCGGGGTCGCGTGGCCTTGTCGGTCCACTCGTACGCCCGGCGAATCCGTTGCGAAGAAAATCAGTTGCCCGAATGGCACGCCGCACCCTAGCCTCCTCGGTACACAGGAAGGGAGGTGGTCCAACGTTGAAAACCAACAGGACTTGTGAGGTGGCTGTCCGCTAGGACCGCCCACGGCACTCCAGCCGACCCGTGTCGTCGTGATCCTGCGGGATTCGGCGCGGGCATGCGGTCGGCGAATACCAGGCAGCTACCCGACCCCGGAGCCCCGAGCTGTGTCCGGCTCGGCCTGTACGGACAAACCGACAGGAATCGGCTCCGGGGTTGCTGCTTATCCGATGGCGGCGCAATCGCCAACCGCGATCACGCTCATCGCCGCCCTCGACGGACGCGCGGCCGGGCTAATCGGCATCGCCGACGCGCCTCGGGAAACCTCGACGGCCGCCATCGCCGAACTCCATGCCCTGGGTGCCGAAGTCGTCATGCTCACCGGCGACAACCAGGCGACTGCGCAGCGGATCGCGGGGCAGTTGGACATCGACACCGTCGTAGCCGACGTACTCCCGAGCGACAAAGCGTCCAAGATCGCCGGGTTGCAGCGGACCGGCCGCAGGGTGGCGATGGTCGGCGACGGGGTGAACGACGCGCCTGCTCTGGCCCAGGCCGACCTCGGGATCGCCATCGGCGCCGGGACCGATGTGGCCATCGAAACCGCGGAAGTCGTCCTGATGCGGTCCGACCCCCTCGACGTCCAAACAGCACTGCGCATCGGCCGGGGCACTCTGCGGAAGATGCGTCAGAACCTGGGCTGGGCGATCGGCTACAACGCTATCGCGCTCCCCATCGCCGCAGGCGTTTTCGAACCCGCGTTCGGGCTCATGCTCCGCCCCGAGATCGCCGCCCTTTCGATGTCGGGCTCCAGCATCATCGTTGCCGTCAATGCCTTAGCGCTCAAAGAGCTGCTCCTGCCGATCCGCAGACCGGCCGAGCCCCGCGGAAAGTAGGAGCGCGCACGCGCGTCGAGCGAACGGCCAACTCCGATCCGCGGTGCTTCCGCTATTCGCGGTAGTGGCAATCGCCGCGAGACCAGAACCTCGCGGCATCCAGCCAACTGGCCACCTTTGTAGATGCTTTCGACGGAATCCCGCCAGACGGATGTCCACACCGGGGCAAGACGATCAACGAGTTACTGCGCGACCGCGATTTGGCGCTGCGTTGTGCCGCTGGCGACGATCAAACGGTCATCAGCCGCGCTGCCGAAACGTCGTCCTCCGCAGAGGATGGCCATATGCAGGCGAGGAGAAGCACCAACGGCGGAACGGTGCTGGGAACTCTGGCAGTCGGGCAGTTCCTGATGACACTGGATACCTCGGTGATGAACGTGTCCATCGCGACGGTCGCCGAGGACGTCGGTACGACGGTGAGCGGCATCCAGACCGCCATCACGCTCTACGCCCTGGTAATGGCGATGTTCATGATCACCGGCGGCAAGATCGGTACGCTGATCGGCCGACGCCGTGCGTTCACCGCCGGCTGCGTGATCTACGGGTGCGGCTCCCTGACCACCTCGCTCGCCCCTGGCCTGGGAGTGCTGATCCTCGGTTGGTCGTTGCTGGAAGGGCTGGGCGCCGTGCTCATCATGCCAGCGATCGTCGCGCTCGTGGCTGCGAACTTCCCGCAGGCCCAGCGCCCACGGGCGTACGGGCTCGTGGCGTCCGCTGGCGCGATAGCCGTCGCCGTGGGGCCGCTCATCGGTGGCCTCGTGACCACGTACTTCTCATGGCGGTGGGTCTTCGCCGGTGAGGTCGTGATCGTGATCGTGATCCTACTCCTCGCGCGTCGCGTGGATGACGCACCGCCGCACCGCCGCCAGGTACTCGATCTTGTGGGCACCGCGCTGTCCGCTGCGGGCCTCGGGCTGGTCGTCTACGCGGTGTTGCGTTCGAGCAGCTGGGGATGGGTGGCACCCAAGCCGGACACGCCGGCACTGCTGGGCGTCTCCGCCACCATCTGGCTGATCTTGGCAGGCGGGCTCGTGTTCCGGGTGTTTCTCGCCTGGGAGCGCAGGCGCGTGACACACGGCCTCGAGCCGCTCGTCGACCCCGCGATGCTGCGCAATCGGCAGCTTCGCGGAGGGCTGGCGATCTTCTTCTTCCAGTTCCTCCTGCAGTCCGGACTGTTCTTCATCGTTCCCCTGTTCCTGTCCGTTTCGCTCGGACTCACCGCCCTGCAGACCGGCGTGCGACTCCTGCCGCTGTCGATAACCCTGCTCATCGCTGCGGTCGGCATCCCGAAGGCATGGCCGGATGCATCACCGCGTCGTGTGGTGCAGTGGGGCCTGTTCGCCCTCTTCGGCGGGCTGATGGCGTTGCTGGCGGCACTCGAGCTCGGCGCAGGTCCCGAAATCACGACCGTGCCCATGCTGTTGGCCGGGCTCGGCATCGGCTCGCTGGCCTCGCAGTTGGGTAGCGTGACCGTTTCCGCAGTCCCCGACGAACGGACCGGCGAGGTCGGTGGCCTCCAAAACACCTCCACGAACCTTGGCGTGTCGGTCGGCACCGCGCTAGCCGGTTCGGTGCTCATCGCCGCCTTGACCATGTCGTTCCTGCAGGGCATCAGCCAGAACCCGAGCGTGCCACCCCAGGTGACCTCCCAAGCCGGGGTCGAGCTCGTCAGCGGTGCCCCCTTCCTGTCCGACGCCGACCTGGAACAGGCGCTCGCGACGACCGGATTATCGTCCAGCACCGTTTCCGCGATCGTGGAGGAGAACGCCGCCGCGCGGCTGCAGGCTCTGCGCGCGGCCGACGCGGTGCTCGCAGTCATCGCTGGGATCTCGCTCTTCTTCACGCGCCTCATCCCGAACAAACAACCGGCACGCTCCTGAGTCGGGTCCCGCGCCGGGATCCGGATCAGATCGAGACTGGCCAACTCTCCGGCGCACCGCAGGCGATGACGGGCGGCTGCAACCGGGCCCTGCTGTGGGCCGGCCAATTCGTCAACACCACCGGCCTTATGATGCTGGTGCCGATCATGCCCTTCTACCTGGAGGCGATGGGCACCAGCGGAATGGCGGAGACTCAGACGTGGGCCGGGATGGCGATCGCCGCCCCGGCACTGGCCCTGACGTTCACCACTCCCCGGTGGGGGCGTCTCGGCGATCGCATCAGCCGCAAGTGGATGGTGGTCCGCCTTGCTGGGGCTGGCCGGGGCGATGGTCGTGATGGCCGCGGCGGCCACACCGCTGATGCTGGTGGCCGGGCGGCTGCTGCAGGGCACCTTTGGTGGTGTCGTCGAGGCGTCCGCCGCATTCGCCGGCTCAACCGGCTCGGCTGCAAAGCGCGGCTCGGCGCTGAACAAGTCCTTCAGCCCACCGCGGCCGGCGCACGGGCCGGGCCCATCGCCGGCGGGCGTTCGTAGGCGCCGGCGGCTTGCGGCAACTGATGCTCGTCATCGCAGCCGCTGCAGTGGTGCTCGCTGGCGGCTGCGCGGTGGGCTTGCCGGAGCCAGGACGCCGGCAGCCGCGTGCCGGGCAGCGTGACGACCGGTCGAAGCGGGATCGGGCATCCGCCATGCAGGTGCCGAGTGCGATCCCGTTGGCGCTGGCCGCGGTCGCAGCGTACTTCGGCATTTAGGGGCTCATCTCCGTGTTCGCCGAGCAGGTGCGCGGGGGCGTGCCGGACCCGTCGACCGCGAGCCTGTGGGTCGGCGTGCTGCATTCGGTGATGTGGGGCGCCAGCCTGGTCGGCTCGTTCTGGTGGGCAAGCACAACGACCGCACCGTCCGACCCGTTCGTACCTTCGCGATCGCCGCCGGCGGATGCGCCGTGAGCATCGCGCCCTTCAGCCTCCCCCTGGATCCCGTCGCCCTGACCCCGCTGCACGCAGTGCAGGGGTTCCGCTTCGCCGCACTCGCACAGTCGCTGTTCCTGCACGTCAGCAGGCATGCGCCGGAGGAGTGCAGGAGTTTTTTCGTCGGCGCGCCAACGGCTTCCTGCTCACCGGCCAATCCGCCGGACCGCTGCTCGCGGGACCGTTAATCAGCCTGATGCCGGTCGCCGCCGCCATCCTCGTGATGGCCACCGCCTGCGCGATCGCGGGCCTGTTCACGTTCGCCTCGGCACAGCGGGAGAATTCCGCTGACGATGACGAGCTCGACGAAGAAGCGGACGCCGAGGAGACGACCCAATTGCCAGCAGTCGGCGCGATGAACCCCGCCCGCCCAAGCACCAACGGGGTCGGTCTAGTCCCCTTCCGCGGTTGGCGCGTCGCTTCCGAGCGCCTGCGCGATCTGGCCGGGCGCTACGCCACGCCCTGGGATCAACATGCCGGTTCCTGGGACGGGTCGGCGGAGGAAGCAGCGAGCGTCCTGCGGTCCTGGCAGCGAAGCGGCGCGCTGGAGCGCGAGCCCGCCCGCGCCGTGTACGCCTACGAACAGACCGGGCCGCGCGGGGCCCAGCGCGGGCTGCTCGCGGCCGTCCACCTGGACAGCCGCCTGTTGCCGCACGAGGACGTCATTCCCAGTCGCGCAAACGGTATTGGCCGGGTCCTGGAGGTCGGTCGGCTGAACCTCGAGCCCTTGCTGCTGGGCTACTCCGGCGGTGAGCGCACCGCAGCACACCTCGATGCAGCTGCCCGGCGCACACCGACGTCGGAAGTCCTCGCCTCGGACGGACAACGGCACCGGTTGTGGCACATCACCGACCAAGCGGCGCAGGCTGACATCACGGCCGAGCTCAGCCGCATCCCGGCTTTCCTCGCCGACGGGCACCATCGTTGGGTCGCGGCCCGGCAGTTCCGCCGATGCCTCCACGCCGAAGGTCGCGGCGCGGGCCCGTGGGACTACATCTCCGGATTGCTCGTCGACATCCAGCGCAGCCCGATGGCGCTTTCCCCGGTCCACCGCGTCCTGCCGCACGTCAACCCGACAGCAGCCCTGAACTCGGCGGCGACCCGATTCCGGGTAGCCAGGTTGCGGGGCAGCCTCATCGAATGGTTGCGCGTGCTCCGGCAGAACGCCCAGCACGCAATCGCCTTCGTGGTGGTGACCGGGCACGAGGCGTTCCTGCTGACCGACCCGCACCGGCCGTTCGTGGCCGAAGAACTGCGCCGGGTTCCAGCGGCACTTCGCCGGATGCAGCTTGCCGTCCTGCACGCAGCTGTAATCGAGACGCTCTGGGGCGTACCGGATTCGCCCGAGGACGTCCACTACGAGGACAGCCCCACCAGGGCGGTGCGCCAGGTCCAGGAGTTCGGTGGCATCGCCGTGCTGGTCGCGCCACCGCGGCAGGCGGATCTCCAGAGCGCCGCGGGGGCGGGCTTGAGGCTGCCGCGCAAGTCGACCTCGTTCGGCCCCAAGCCGCACCCCGGTCTCGTCCTCCGTCTCCTCGACGAGGACTGACTCCCGTTCACGCAACGTGTAAAAACGGTCCGCGAGCCGACACCTCACGGTGTCGACGTTGGCCACCGCCCGTCCGGCGCTGGTCCTCCCGTGGCGATACCCGCCGCCAGCACAGTGCCCGTCTTACCTGCGTTTCCATCGGGCTGTCACGACACGACTCGCCGCCACCCAACCATGTTGGGAAACCAAGTTCCTGACCGACTTGGCTCTCGCCAGCCTGCCAGTTCCCTTGGCCACGACGACCAGGGCTCGCGCGGCCGAGCGGGTCGGCGACCTGCTCACCTCGTGGCTTGACCGGCTTCCGGCCTGGCTTCGCCGCGTGGTCT
>NZ_JBSFLZ010000211.1:0-6326 GCF_053599315.1 Saccharopolyspora sp. NPDC000995 | reverse complement strand
CTACGCCCTCGCGCCAGCCTGGATCACCCCGTCCACCAGTCTCAGCGGGAACACTTGACGCCCCCACCCACGGGCTAACTACGCGGCCTTGGTTGCTCCAGGGCAGGGTTGTCAGCCTCCGGTGCAGGCGGGGCGGTTGCCCCTTCGCCAGCAGGAGCCAGAACGCCCCGGCTTTGTCGGCCTCGGCGGCGAAATCGGCGCTGATGTGGTTGGCATCAGCGGTGATCACCTTGCCGCCTCGCGCTCCCCACGATGCCCGGGCCGCAACGCCGACCACGCTGCCCACCACGGCCGTCGTGCTGATAGGGCCGATGGGCCCTATCGTCGCTGTTGGGGTGGGGTGGTCTTCTCACAAGCACGGGGTATCGCGTGAGGGGAGCCGGTCCGGTGCCAGAAGTGGGCAGCACGGAGGCCGTGCGGGCGGTGCTGACGGATGGCAGCGTTGTCACCGTCCGCCCGCTGGAGCCTGACGATCTCGCCGAGCTGGAATGCTTGCACGGCGCGCTTTCAAACGAGGACCGCTACTTCCGGTTCTTCGGCACACCTTCGGATTCGGCAGTCAAGCGCTTCTTGCAGAAACTGGTGGAACCCCATGATGCGCATGTGGTGGCGCTCGGGATGTTCACCGGTCAGCATCTGATCGGCGTTGGTCATTTCGAGGTGCTGATCCCGGAAACGGCGGAAGTGGCGTTCCTGGTCGAGCACGCGCGGCACGCGCGCGGGGTGGCGACCTTGCTCCTGGAGCACCTGGTCGCGGCGGCTCGGCGACGCGGTGTGCGGACGTTCCTCGCGGAGGTGTTGGCGGAGAACACGGCGATGCTGCGGGTTCTCCGCGACAGCGGCCTGCCGTATGACGCCCGCCTGGACGGTTCGTCGTACCAGGTGAGAATCGCGCTGGATTCCGGAGAGCCGTACTACGCCAGGGTCAGCGACCGCGAGCGGGTCGCGGACGTCGCCAGCCTGCGTCGGGTGCTCTGCCCGACGTCGGTGGCGATCGTCGGTGCGAGCCACCGGGCATCGGCGGTGGGCAACGCCGTGCTGCGCAACATCATCCAGGGCGGCTATACCGGAACGATCTACGCGGTCAACCGCCATGGCGGCGACATCCACGGCCTGACCGCTTTCCGATCCGTGGCAGACCTTCCGGAACCGCCGGAAATGGCGGTGTTGTGCGTGCCTGCCGACAGCGTCCCGGATGTGGCGGAGGAATGCGGACGGTGCGGGGTGCGTGCACTGACCGTCGTGGCAGCGGGAATCACTGGTCATCCGCCCATCGTGGATGGCTTGCTCACCGCCGTTCGTCGGTGGGGTATGCGGCTGGTGGGGCCGAATTGCCTCGGCGTGGTCAACTCCGATCCGGCCGTGCGGCTAGATGCGACCTTCAGCGCTGCGGGGATTCCGGAGGGCGAGGTGGGCATCGCCACGCAGTCCGGCGGCGTGGGCATCGCCTTGCTGGAGCGACTCGACGACGTCGGCCTGGGCGTGTCGATCATGGTGTCCACAGGGGACAAGTACGATTTGAGTGGCAACGACGCGCTGCTGTGGTGGCAGCGCGACGCACGCACCCAAATCGGTGTGCTGTATCTGGAATCCTTCGGCAACCCCCGCAAGTTCGCGTGGCTGGCGCGGCGGATCGGCCGGACCAAGCCGCTGATCGTACTGCGCAGCGGTGCCAGCCCGATCGCCCAGCAAGCCGCCCTCTCGCACACGGCGGCGACCGCGACCCCGCGCAGCAGCCGAGACGCCTTGCTGAGGCAGACGGGCGCGATCGGGGTCGACGATCTGGAAGAACTCGTCGCGGTGCTCTGCGTGCTCAGCTGGCAGCCCCTGCCTACCGGGCCGCGCGTGGCCGTGATCAGCAATGCGGGCGGCCTCGGTGTGCTCGCCGCCGACGCCTGCGCCCAAGCCGGACTTGAGTTCGCGGTGCTGCAACAGGCAGAACGTGAACTCGCGGAACTGCTGCCGAAAGAGGCCAGCGTGCGAAACCCGGTCGACACGACCGCCACGATCGATGCGGCCGCCTTCGGCCGGAGCGTGGAGCTCGTGTTGCGGGCCCCCGCAGTCGAGGCCGTGGTCGTTCCGGTCCTGCAGACCGCGGTGAGCAACCCGGGTGCGATCCTCGCCGATGCCGTGGCCCGCGCCCGCGCGGACGGATACGACAAACCGGTGCTCGCCGTGCACGCAGGACAGCGGGAAGCGTTGGCCTCGCTTGCCGCCGGTGAGATCCGGGTACCGGTGTTCGCCGACACCACGCTGGCCGCCCGTGCGTTGGCCGATGTCACCGGGTATGCCCGCTGGCTGGCCAGACCGCAAGGCGCGGTGCCCGACCTCGCGCACATCGACGTGGCTGCCGCACACCGTCTCGTGGCCGAGACACTGGCCCGAACACCCGAGGGCGGCTGGCTTGAACCCGATGCGGTGCGAAAACTCCTCGCGGCATTCGGCCTCCCAACAGTGTCCTCAACGGTATGCAACACCGAAGCCGCAGCCCGTGCCGCGTTCAACGAGCTGGGCGGCAGCGTCGTGCTCAAAGCCCAAGCGGAGGGCCTCGTGCACAAAGGCCGAGCCGGCGGCGTGGTGCTCGCCGTGTCCACGGTCGCCGAACTGCGCGCTGGATGGGCGCGGCTGCGGAACCGATTCGGCGCCGGGTTCCACGGTGTCGTGGTGCAACCCATGGTCGAGCCGGGGCGGGAGTTCCTAGTCGGCGTGCTCGGCGAACCCTCGTTCGGCCCGATCGTCGTCTTCGGTATGGGAGGCACCGACACCGACCTGATCGCTGACCGCAGCCGACGTCTCGTGCCGCTCACGACCCGCGACGCCCAGGAGATGCTCCAGGAACTGCGGGCCGCCCCCCAACTGTTCGGCCCCCGACCAGACCATCCCTTGGACACCGACGCCGTGATCGACGTGCTGCTGCGCACGGCGAGGATGGCTGAATTGCTCCCCGAGGTCGCCGAGGCCGACCTGAACCCCCTGATCGTCACCGGGCAGGGCGTTCGCATCCCGGACGCGCGCATCCGCTTGGAGCCACGCGAACCCGAAGATCCCTTCATCCGCAAGCTCCGCGTCTGACGGCGGCGAACACCAGTGACCATCTCCCCTAGCTGGAGAGCTGGGGGCGCGCGACGGTCAAGACCGGGTACGGCCTCTCGAGGTGAACCATGACCGACCAGGAAACCGCGCTCGACCTCGCCAGCACCCCCGTGGTCGCGGTCCGACCCGAGCTGGACGCGATGGATGCGCTGTACGAGATGTACCGGCGAGACGTCCACCACCTCGCCGTGGTCGCCGGCGACGACATCGTGGGACTGGTGAACGTGGCAGACCTGCTGCAGGGCATCGCGGCCCAATACCCGAAGACGACCACTTCGGTCGGCTCGCTGTGCCCGGCGCCGGGCCCCCGAGTGGACGCGACCGACGACATCGGTGTTGCGGCACAGCGCATGATCGACGCCCACACCGATGCCGTCCTGGTCATGCGGCACGGACGGGTGTGCGGCGTGCTCACCGCGGTCGATCTCGTTCGCAGCATCGCGCAAGACTCGGTCGCACACGCCCCGGAGAAAGAGCGGTCTCAATGAGCGCCGCCAGGACCGAGGTAGATGGCAACCATTGTGCACGCGTGGTCCGCCGCCGAGTCCGCATTGCTCGGTGAAGCGGCCCGCCGTGCACCATCCGTGCAAAACACCCGCCCGTGGGCGCTGACGAAGATCGGGGATCGATGACCACCACACAGGAAAAACCGGTCGTCGTGGGCATAGACGGGTCTTCAGCGGCGCTCGACGCCGCGCGCTGGGCTGCCGTCGAGGCTCACCAGCGCGGCACCTGGCTGCGCGTGGTCTTCGCCGACATCCTCGCCCAGATGTACCTACCGGACCTGCCGACGACACCGGTGCCCGAAACGTACGCCGACGCCATGGCTCGGCAAGCCCAGCAATGGCTGCACCGAGCCAAGCAAGAAGCAACCGCAGCCGCCCCGGTGCTGGAGGTCCGGACTTTCGTGGTGACCGGCGACGCCATACCGGTGCTCGTTGCGGAGTCGCGGCGCGCGCAACTCGTTGTCGTCGGTAGAAGCGGCCTCGGCGAACTCACCGGGCTTCTCGTGGGTTCGGTCGCGATCAGCCTGTGCTCGCACGGACACTGCTCGGTCGCCGTGGTGCGACAGCTCTCGACGGAAGCCTCCGACGCCCCCGTCGTGGTCGGCGTGAACGACTCGCCTGGCTTCGAAACTGTGCTGAACACGGCATTCGAGGAAGCTGCCATGCGCGGTGTGGCCCTTGAAGCCGTCCACGCCTGGCACACGGTCGGCACCGAGCAGGCCTGGTACAGCTTCCACGTCGAGGGCCGTGCGGCGGCGATCCAGAACGAAGAGGAGCGCATTCTCGCCGACACCCTCACGCGCTGGGAAAAGAAGTACCCCGACGTCGAAGTCCGCCGCATCGTGGCGCACGGCAAACCGGCGCGCGTCCTGCTCGAACACGCGCAGCACGCGCAGGTGGCAGTCGTGGGAGCCCGCGGGCGCGGGGCGCTCACCGGTCTGGCATTGGGTTCGACGAGTCAGCAGTTGATGCACCACGCGCCGTGTCCGCTCATCGTGGCGCGCTGAACGAGCAGAGCGGAGGAGGCCAACGTGGTGCCGTACAGGTTACGGCTGGGGTGCGTGGGGATTGACCACGATGACGATGAGCATGGTCCTGTTCTGGGCGCTGGCCGTCGTCGCAATAGTCGCACTCGTTCGCTACCACTCCAGCGGCCCGGACGTACCACGCTCAACGATCCGATCACGCGCCGATATTCACGCTCTACTGGCGGACGGTGTCGCCGTTCGTCAAGGTGATCATGCGTGCAACCCTACGCGCTGCGGCCAAGCATGCGCGCGCGTGAACGATTTTCCGGTACGAGACGGCATCTCTCCGTCGGCAGACGGGGCCGTTCCTCAGCCACGGAAGGGGGTCTGATCAAGACGGTCGCGGGTGCTGGGTGTTGATCTACGCGAAATCTCAGGTTTCGAATGCTTCGGCGACGCCGTCGACGAGCATGTCGCCGACGTCACGGCGGGGTGAGGCGACCGACGGTGCGCCGTGGCCGATCCGCAGCAGTGCTCGTGGGGTGACGTTTCCACCGAGCAGTCGTTGGAGCTCCTCGTGGGTATCCGGCACCTCGACGACCTCGGAGATCATCGACGCGACCAGGCCTTGTGCGGTTGCGGTCAGCCACAACCGCTGCAATGCCTGCCCGGCCTGCAGGTCTGCTTCCCGGCCGCTGTGCCGGGTACACAAGATGACCAGCAACGGGTGGGTTTCGAATTCGGTTCCCGGCGCGCGTTCGGTGTGCCCGGCGGTGAAGTCGCGGTGCACCCACTGGTCCTTGGGTTCCGGTTTGGGTCCCGCCGCCGACACCGGCACGCCCTCGGTGGTTGCATCGGTGCGTCCGATCCAAGCGGCCATCTCGGTTCGGAAGCGTGCGTCGGCCATCTGCGCTCGATGCGCACGATGCACCAACCCCTCAAGTGTGCCGTGTTCGCTTGGCTGTACCACGTGCAGCCAGGCTTGCTCTTCGTGAGCAGCGCGCATCAGCAAATGCCGGTCCTGTGTGGACACCGGGATGTTTCGGAACGGATGCCGATGGCTGTGCCGCTCGGTGATCGCCTCGTAGCATCGGAGGTTGTCCGGGCGCTGGTGAGCTTGGCCGCCGCTGCGTACCTCGGCCAGCGTGGTGGCGGCCGCCAGGCGCGGGAACAAGGTCACCACCGGCCGGATGCCCACTTGTTCCAGGGCGAGTCGCAGGTTGAACAGCGCCGCCCCGCATGCCAACCGCAGTTCCCTGTCCTCGGGGTCGGCGACCGGCAGGTGCCGTTTCGGATCGGCGTGGAGTTCGATCAGTTGGGGCAGTATCCGGAAGCGCCACGGCTGGCTGTTGTGCAGCGATGGAGCCAACGCGGCCAGCCGGATGATCTGCTCCGTCTGGCCGGATGTCAGCCCGAAGGTCGCGGGGAACGCTCGCATTCACGACTCCTCATCAGCGCGTTCGATGCCGTCACTGTGACTGTCCGGAGTTCGCCGGGGCGAGAGTCCAAGTGCCTCTGAACTACACCGGAGGCATGAGTGACGTAGTGCTCTAATTCGGGTCGAACGCATGGCGCAGCCTTGGATCGACACCGATCCGCTCGGGAGCCAGCGATGAATGGCATACCGGGAAACATCCTGCGATGGCTGGTTCAGGCACTGCGGCCGATTCCCAACTCGTCGCGACGCCGGGTGGCTCGCTTGCGTTGAGCCAGGAGTGCGGGGTGGGAACTGTGGGTGCCTATGAGGTTTTCGTGGTGG
>NZ_JBSFLZ010000210.1:0-6483 GCF_053599315.1 Saccharopolyspora sp. NPDC000995 | reverse complement strand
CTACAAAGCCACCCTCAACGTCGACATCCTCGCGCCCGCAGATCCTTGACAACCAGCACCAACGTCCAAACTTCACGGCCTTGGCACTAGATCCGGACTTCGCCGTGGATGCGGGTGACTGCCGCGCCGGCGACCCAGATGGCGCCGTCGCTGTCGCGATCGATCACGACGCGGCCGTCTGCGGCGACGGCGGTGCCCTGGTGCGCGGTGTAGTGCTCGGGGGCCTGGCCGGTGCCGATCAGCCACTGCGCGATTCCCGCGTTTAGGCTTCCGGTGACTGGATCCTCGGTCATTCCGCTCGAATTGGGAAAGAACGCCCGAACTTCGAAGTCGTAATCCGCACCCGGCGGGTACGGCCCGACGATTCCGATCGGGGGCGTCGCCACGGGTGTGGGGAGGTCAAGCACCGCCTGCGCGCTGTCGAGGAGGACTGCGACCCAGCCCGGCCCGTTGTCGACCCACTGCGCATCGCGGATCGTATCGGGCGCGAGCCCCAGTCCGGTCGCGATCTCGTCGCGCAGACACCGGTCGACCGGACCTTCGCGCAACAGCGGCGGAGCCGCGAACGCGTATCCGGCATCGGTCCGGCGGATCTCGACCAGCCCGGCGGCGCATTCCTGCACGATCCGGTCCCTAACGGGCCCCTCCTGGTTGCTCGCCCAGGCATGACAACTGCCCAACGTGGGGTGACCAGCGAACGGCAGCTCGACGGCCTGGGTGAAGATCCGCACCCGGTAGTCGGCCCCCGGTGCCGTCGGCGGCAGGAGGAACGTCGTCTCGGAAAGGTTCGTCCATCTGGCGAACCGCTGCATGAGGTCGTCGGTCAGGCCCTCGCCGTCCAGCACGACCGCCAACGGGTTGCCGGTGCAAGCCCCGGCCGGGAACACGTCGACCTGGGCGAACCGGCGCGGGCGGGCATCAGCCTGGTGGCCAGTACTGGAAGTTGTCACGGATCCATGCTCGCAAGAGCGCTCGCAGGTCGCACCCCGGGGGGGCGGTTGACCAACTTGACTTGCCCGGCGGAAAGAATCCTTCGACGCAGCCACGTCCGAACACGGTGATGGCAATCCGAATAGGACAGTCGAGAGAAGAGATGGACGAGCAGCGAAGCAGCGCGGCCGCCCAGGCAAGGTCTGGCTCGGCACCGGCAGCAGCTCCGGCTCGAGACGAGCCCTGCGCAAGTCGTGTCGTCAGGCCATCGCGGACGTGTTGTAGGCGAGGGTGCCATCCGGCGCGGGGGTCGCGCGCAACCGGGGTATCGCCCCACAACGCGCGGTCCCCGCGTCAACCAAGCAGTGCGGTGACGGTGAAAAGCACTGGCACGGAAAGGACCGTCGACAGCAGGATCGATTCGCGGGCCAGCCGCACGCCCACGTTGTAGCGGGAGGCGTAGACGAAGAGATTCTGCGCCGCCGGAAGCGCGGAGATCACCACCGCGGCGAACAACGACGTGCCTTCCAGCCCGAACAGGCCCGCGCCGATCGCCCAGGCGATCACCGGGTGCACGACCGACTTCAACACGACCGACAGCAGCACCGGCCACCGCTCCGTACCACCCGCGGGCAATGCGCTGCCGTGCAACGAGATGCCGAACGCGAGCAGCACCGTTGGCACGGACAGGTGCCCGAGCAGACCGATCGGCTCCAGCACCGGCGCCGGGATCCGCCAGCCGCTCAACGAGACCCCGACGCCGATCAGCGAGCAGATGACGATCGGGTTGCGGAACGGCGCGAGGATCCGCAGCCACACCGAGGAACGCTCGCCCCCCTGCGAGAAGTCGATCACGGTCAGACCGATCGGCGTCATCACCAGCAGTTGAAACAGCATCACCGGGGCCACCAGCGTCGCGTCACCGAGCACGTACACGGCGATCGGAATGCCGAGGTTGCCGGCGTTGACGTAGCTGGAGCACAGGGCGCCAATGGTCGTGCGGCGGATGTTCCACCGGCGCAGCACGCCGACCAGCACGAAAAGCCCCGCGGCTGCGAATGTGCTCAAGGCGCTGACCAGCAGCGGAGTCGAGAAGATGATCGAGACGTCGGATTCCGAGAGCATCTTCAGCAGCAGCGCGGGAGTTCCGGCGTAGAACGACAACCGGGTCAGCACTTCGCGCCCGTTCTCGCCGAGCGCCTTGATGCGGCCGAGCAGGTAGCCGACCAGCACGATGACGGCGATGACGCCGAAGCCCTCGATCACACCACCCACGACGCCTCCACTGCTGCGATCGCATCGACTCCACAGTAGACAAGGGTGGCAGGCGACCATTGCCGGGCCGACCACTGTCGAGCGCGAGGCATTCTTTTTCTTCCGTGCTAAGGGCTTCCAGCGTTGGCCGCGCCAGCGGCACCAGCTGCGGCGGCAGTCCCGTCGGGTGCCGGTGCACCAGCACACCTCAACGGTTAGCGATCCTAAGCGATCTAAGCCGCCTCCACCCCTCGGACATGGCGATGCTCACAGCCGATCATGCAGCGTCGCCGGCCGGGACCGGGCCCAGCGAGCTGAGATCGGTGCGGCCGCTGGAGCTGGGCGCGCCGCCGGGCAGCTTCGCGGCCTTCGTCAGCGGTCCCGGGCTCCAAAGCCCCCAATGCGTTTCGGAGTGAACCTCCATCGCAGCCTCCGCCGGGAGCGCGTCGGACTGGTAGGAGTCCACCACGTACAGCGAGCCCCAGTCGCGGTGCAGATCGCCTTCGAGGTAGGTCGGCATCACGCGGACGCTGGCCGCCACGTTGAGCCAACCGAACGGGCCGCCGGCCGCCGGCGCCGACCAGCTCTGGCCCATGTCGCGCAGCATCCCGCCACCGGCGACTCGAAAGCGCGGCATCTCCACGATCCCGTTGTGCAGTCGCGCGAGGTTCAGGCACGGATGCACCAGTGCGGCGGTCCATTCCACGAAGGCGGGGGCGTCGCCGATCACCTTCGTCATGCTGGTCAGCTGCGGGACGCGCGGCGCGCTGACCGCCATCCAGCCTCCGCTGTCGATCTTTCGGTCCACGCCCACCACCCGGACCTTCGTCGCACCATCCACGATGAACCGGCGATCCCACCACATGCCGCTGAGCTGGGCGATGTCGACGTGGCCCATGATTTCGAAGCCCTGCGGGGTGTCCCGGCCCCATTCGACGCCGAGCGAGTTCACGCCGGTGGCGTCGCCGCCGAAGGACAGCACGACGGGGGCTTCGCCGCTGGTGGCCTGCGGCGGCAGGTCGTACCAGGGGGTGCGCAGCTCACCGGTGACAGGGCCATCGGCGGAGAATGTCCCCCACACCGGCGCGTCGTCGCCGCCGAACCCGAACGGCGGGGTCCACTGCTTGCCCCCCGGGTAGCCGAAGCGGTGGAAACCGACCGCGGTGGCCGAAAGGTAGTCGGCGGGCTTCGGCTTGGTGCGTCGGTTCGCCGATTCAGCGCTCTCCGCAGCCGGCTGGAGCGGCGACACGGTGAGCACACCTCGCCGGGGGTCGGTCTCGACGCCGACGTAGTCGGAGAGCCCGCAGCTGGAACCGGCTAGCTGCTTGATGTTGTCCGCGCCCAGGCTGTAACCGCCGCGCTGCCGCTGCATTCCAGCGGTGAAAAGCGCCACCTCACCGAGCAGCAGGATCGCGCAGGTGATCGTCAGCGGCGCGGCGCCGAGGCTTAGCACCCGACGCCGTGCCTCCGGCGTGATGACCGGGAGCTCGTCGTGCCTCAGGTGCTCGACCATGGCGACGACACCGGCCACCGCCGCTGCCGCCAAGAAGTACGTGCTCGCGCTTCGCCCATCGAGGCTCGGTGCCCGGTCGAACCACGGCACGCCCCAACCCGAGACGTACCACCACGAGTTCGTGCCGGTGACGGAGAGGGCGCAGATGACCATGAGACCGGCGAAGAACCCCGCCCGGTTGCGCCGGGATCGCAGCACGGCCGCGCTCGTCGCCAACGCAGTCAGCGCGGCCACCACCGCGCCGATCCCGGCGAGGATCCCGAAGTGGTGCGTGTGCTTGGTGGGCGTCATGGCCAGCACCACGAAGCTCAGCGCGGCCACCGCCAGCACGCGGCGGCTCGGGCCCAGCGCGGCGCCGCGGATCTTGTGCCGACGCAGCAGCACCACTCCGCTCGCCACGAGGCACAGGACCAGCAGCAGCACTGGGAACCGGCGCGTCAACGACCCGTCCGGCCATGGCCCGAATAGCCGGTCGTAGCGGCTGAGCTCCTCGTACCACTGCTCGTTCGGGCCGAACTTGGTCTTCAGCGCCACCGAGTCCAGCACTGACTGCAGGGTCTGGTCGAAGAAGACGCCGACGACGATCACCAGCCCGGCCGCCGCGACGGGGGCCAGCACCGGCAGCGCGCCGCGTTCCCGCACGCGCTGCCACAGCATCTGGAGCAGCGGCTTCGCGGCCACGACGAACGGCAGCAGCGCGACCATCCCGTGCGGGTTCGCGCCCAGGCCCAACGCCGCCGCGACGAGCCCGAGAGCGGCCGGCGTCAGCCGCCGTGTGGCCACCGCCCGCTCGACTGCGCAAAGCGCGAGCAGGAAGAATGCCACGACGACCGGTTCCGGCCGGAGACCGTTGTTGTAGGGCAGCCAGAAAGCCAGGAACACCGCTGCCGCGGCCCAACCCGCGGACTTGCTGCGCCCCACCTGCTGCCCGAGCCGCGGCAGCACGCCGCGGCTAACGAGCAGCCAGCTGATCACCCCGAGGAACAGCGCGGGCAACCGCACCCACGGCGTCGCGGGCGAGATCTGCACCCACAGCGCGTAGATCTCGTAGAACCACCCGAAGGGCGATTCCGGGTTTCCGAACCAGCGGAAGTAGTTGGTGACGTACCCGGCGCTGTCGGCCGCGCGCAGCATGGTCAGGATGTAACCGTCGTCGGCGGTCATCGCGCCGATCAGCCACCACACGCCCAGCGCGCTGCCGACGACGACGTCACGGACCTCCGGCCGCCACCACCCCGGCGGGACCAGGCGCGGCGCCCGCCGGATCTCCAGGTGGCGCAACGCGATCATCGAACCAAGGAACGTCAGGACGGCCAGCACCATCACGGCGACCTTCAGCGGCGTCGCCTGGCTCGCGAAGCGGTTGTCCACCCTCGCCTGGAAATCCAGGCCGCGAACGTCGTCGATCGCGGCGTCGAGCTGCGAGTAGATGCCGGTCAGCTGCGGCCGCTGATCGCCGGGCACCGCAGCCAGCGGAAGCCCGGCCACGCCGGCCTGCGTGCCGGCCGCGTCCGAGTGCACGGAAATGGAGCAGTCACCCGCGGGCAGGGTGGCGGTGCCGACCTGGTGCCCCTTCGACCAAAGCGTGACCTGCCCGGCGTCGACCTGCAGGGTCATCCCGGTCAGCCCGCCGTACTCCGACGACGGCGCGTTCGTGGCGATCAGCACACCCGGGCCGTCAATGCGCGCATCCAGGCTCCGCGCGGCCGCGCACGGCACCTCCGCCGCGAGCCACAGCGGCGCGTGGCTGGCCAGCGGCGCCGAGACCGGTTTCGTGCCCTGCGCGGTCGGCCACTGCAACGTCGTGACCTCGTGCTCGACCGGCAGGAACGGCACCGCAAGCGCCAGCAGCGCGGAGATCAGGCCCAGCAACGCCGCCCAGAGACCCGCGTATTTCGACGCCGGACCGCGGCGCGTGACCTGCACCAACCGCTGAGTCACGCGACCGCCACCTCTTCTTCCGGAAAGAACCCAATCCCGAAGAGCTTAATTAGGCGCACTGCGGGACCGATAACCGGCGCGGCGATGATCGCACTGCGCCAGCGGCCTCGCACGTTCAGCAATCCTTTCCGGTTCCCCACCACACGACTTCTGGTCCCGCACCCAGCCGCTCCGCGGCCCTGCGGACCAGTGCGCTGCCCGCGTTGACCAGCACCGGCCGCGCGGCGCGTGCCAGCAGCGGCAGGTCCGACAAGGCATCGGTATACGCCAGATCCGTGCGACGTGATGTTGCTCGAAGCGAGTGGACCATGAATGTGGAGGGCCGGTTGTTGTAGCGGAGATGTGGTCTCAGGCTAGTGCTCGAGGCCTGTCCCCACCCTCGCATGCGTCACGGGCAACTGTGGGGTGTGAAGCCGAGGGGAAAGCCCAAGGAGCTCCGTCCCATCCGGGGGTTACAGGCAAGGGGAAGGACAGACGGGTGAACGCGAGTGAACCCCTGATGAGGCTCCGTAACGTATGGCCCTGGAAGATGGGTGCAGTACCGGGGTATAGGACTTGCCGCTGGGAAGCGGCAGCGGCGGCTGGACCGTTTCTGCCAGCCGTGTGGGCACCGCAGTCCCGGATTAGAGGGGGCACCCAAAACCTGAACTGCTCCCCGGACTGAGGTTTCGCAGTTTTGTGGGGGGTGTGCGGCGTGGCGGCGTGATCATGGCCTGGAGATGGGGGAAGCATCGGCGTTCCTTGTAACCGCCCGTTGTCCGGGAGATTCGCCGATGCTTCCTGTGGGAACCGTACCGTGGTGTTTGCTGTCTGTGCTGGAGGGGGTGCGTTCGGTGTTCACCGCG
>NZ_JBSFLZ010000209.1:0-6507 GCF_053599315.1 Saccharopolyspora sp. NPDC000995 | reverse complement strand
GCGCGATTATGCGCGGTAGTTATCCACAGCCCCACGGGCCACATCGGCCCCGTTCATGGGTGGGTTCGTTCGATGGGTCGAGGTCGTGGCGACTGCGCCCACGGGAGCCTTTCCTGTGGGCGCAGTGCTGTGTCCACCCGTGGGACCGGTGATCACGGGACTGGCTGAGATCCTCTGTACCGGTTTGGGGGTCCCGCAGCACCGGCCCGGGGGTGATCGTCCGGCTGTGGCGATCTCAGGGGGCGCTGAGGGGTGATCTCCAGCGGCTGGCCTTCGGAGGCCTGTTCATCTCGGATCGACCGGATGCGGCCGGGAGGCGATCAGCCCTTATTCCGCCACCTCGGCAGCAAGGCGGTCCGCGCTCGCCCGCCACTGGGCGTCAACACGCGCGCACTCGGCTTCCATGCGCGCATAGGAAGCGTCCATGCAGGTGTCGCAGATGCAGCGTCCGTGCTCGGTGTCATGGGAATGCATTGCCTGTCCAATCTCGGGTGGTCCGGCTCCTGTACGTAACCGTGTATGTTCCTCGCTCCCATTTCGCGAAACTCATGTTTCACCTAATCGGCGGATGCCCCGGCGGTCGGACCCCCGTACCGTCCTAGGCATCGGCGAAACCAAAGTTTCGCGAAATTGGAGCGACGGAAGCAGGGGTTCATGACTACGCAGGACACCGTCTCGGCCGCCGACACCGACGAGCAGCTGCGCGACGCCCGCGACAGCGTGCAGTCGCTGATCGCGCGGGCCGACACCAAGGCGCAGGCCACGCTGAGCGTGCACAGCCTGGCGCTGGCTGGCGCGGTGGCGCTGACCAGGACCACCCCCAGTACTCCGGCGGCTGTGGCGCTGGGGGTGGCGGCCGCGCTGTTCGGCGCCGCCCTGGTGACCACGCTGCTGGTGCTGCTGCCGCGCCTGCCCCGCACCTCCACCGGGATCACCGCGTGGGCCCGGATGAGCGCCGCGCAGGTCCGTGCGGCGGCTGCCGACGAGTCCGCCGGTCACGACGTCGCCGCACACGTGGCCACGCTGTCGAGGATCGCGGTCACCAAGTTCGCCCTGATCCGCGCCGCGCTGCTGATGGTCATCGCGGGCCTGGTCGTGACCGGCGCCGCGCTACTGATCTGAACCCATTTAAGGAAAGACGAGTTTCGCGAAATAGTCGACACGTTACGAGGGGAAGGAAGTGGGATCAATGCGCGCGTACCTGGTCGCCAAGGGGATCTATGCCGACTACGAGCCGCTGCATGTTTTCGCTGATCACGACACCGCGCAGTGGTGGGCGCTGACGTACAACTCGACGCACCCGCGCCAGTGCGACGGCGACGAAGCCCGCGTCGAGGAGATCGGATTCACGGCGGCGGGCATGGCCGCGCCGCCGGTCGATGGGCCGGTTGTCATCGACGGCACCGGCCGCGCCCTGAACTGCGCCGGAGACAGCGATGCCTGAGTCGATCCGCGACACCCGAGAGCGGGTGCGGGCGCTGCTGGCCGCCGCCGCCGCCGACGTCGAATCGGACGTAGCCCTGGAGCGGCTACGCACCATCCGGCAGGTCCGCCAGGCGCTGGATGCCGTCGAGGCGTCGGCGATGTTCAGCGCGCGGGAGGCCGGTACCGACTGGTCCGAGATCGGCGCCGCATTGGGGATGAGCGGCCAGGCCGCTGGGAAGCGATCGCGCCAGCGTCACCAGCTCACCGACCCGCGCACCGACGCGGCCACCGGCAGGCCTCGCAGCCGCGGTGCCTACCGGCCCCGCGCGCCACGTGGCGACGGTCGGCCACGCGCCAGCGCGACTACTCCGACCGAAGCCCTTGACGTCTCCGATGTGGCACCCGAACCGGCGGCCCAGCCGTCCCACGCGGAGCCCACGGCCGACGCTCAGCCCACTCCGTCCGGCCGTGGCCGCACCACGGCCGGACGACGCAAGAAGCGAGGTGCCTACACCATTTCCGAGATCGACGCCCACGAGCTCCGCCCCCTCGGCGAGACCGGCAGCTACGAGGTCGTGATCGCTGGTGATGTGCTTGGCCGGATCAGCCGCAGTGCCCGGCCCCGAGGCTGGCAGGCCTACGCCGCCGCCACCACCATCCCGGTGCCTCACTCCGGGCGCGGCCGCGTTGCCGCAACTCGTCAGCAGGCCGTGATCGATCTCCTGCTGCACCTGAACATCCACGGGAAGTGACCAGCCATAGCTTTCGTCGGCGGCCCGCCACGCTCACCGTGGCGGGCCGCCGGCCTTTTTCCGGCCCCGCCGACACACAGGACGTCTTGCACTCGCCGTGCAACCAGGACGTATCGCATCTGATGCGAACTCCACACGGTGGAGTTCGGCGCTCTTGATGGCGCGGAAAAGACCCCCGGATGCGCCAGCGGCGGCCACCCACGGCCGGGCACCCTGGCCTCATGACCGCCGACCGAGAGCCCTCAGCCCTGCACGCTGCCGTGGCCGATCTGGCCCGCGCCCTGGCCGGACGCCCCGCCGCCCGCGCCCCCCGGCAGCGAGTCAGCGAGCCGCCGCGTGGGCTCGTCATCGACCCCGGCCAAGGCGACCTGCCCGCCCGCCGCTGAGCGCGAGGGGCCCGTTTCGGCCCCTCGTATGACCTGCGGTTTTGGTCGAGTGGCGCGGAGCAAGATAGTGGATCAGGCGTCTGATCGGTGGCACGAAACGGCCCTCCTCCCGAGGTTGGGAGAAGGGCCGTTTCGTGTTCTGCGGCTACTTGCGCTTGTCGGTCTTCCAGCCTGCCTTGCGCATGCACTTCGGGCACATGGGGGCGTCGTACGCCGCCCCGCCGCCGTTGGTGAGCTCCGCACCGCACAGGCCGTGGAGCTTGCCGCCGAACATCTCGTACAGGCCCGACTCGGCGGTCGCGGCGATGTGCATGACGTTGCTGCTCACGGTGGAGTCCCGTTCCTTCCGTAGGGTTGCGGTCGGGACCGGGCAGGTAACGACTGCCCGGTCCCGACCATCGTTCTCGTCGACTGTTCGGATGGCGTAGATAGCGCAGGCCACCCCCACCAGCGAGGCCACCACGCGGATCGTGTCGCCGGTGAGCAGGCCCCACGCGGCGGACAGTCCCGCGATGATGAGCAGGGCGCGGTAGGCCCAGAGCCTCCTCATCACGCAATCCGGCCGGTGCCGAACTGCCCCGGCCGCAGCACCTTGACGACGGCATCCACCGGGTACGCCTTCGTGATCCACTCGACGTCGGTCTCGGTCTCGATCTCGTATCGGCCATCGCGGTGACCAGCTGCGGTCACTGGCCATGCGTTCCCGGACCGGTCGATCAGCTTGTCTCCCGCGCTGATCTCCAGCACGGACACGAGCTCGGTTTTGGTCGCACGGTCGGTCATCAGCAGTTCCCTCCGTCGGTTTGTCCGGTCGGTCCCCGCTCGCCCCGGGCGCGGGTGGTCCCGGGGCGAGCGGGCACGGCGGCCGGTCAGTCTTGAACCCAGACCCGGACCTCCTGGACTCCGCTGCCGCCACAGTCGTTGCAGCCGCTGCCAGAGCAGCCGTGGCACATGCGGGTGCGAGTTTCCATGTGACCGGTGGGCATAGTCGCTCCTTCTCTAGCTGTGTCCGATTCGGCGCGCTGCCGGGCGCGGGCGCGCTTGATGCGGTTGTTGACCGTGCCGTGCACTAGGCCCATGTCCCGGGCGATCTGGTGCCGCTGCCGGGGTGTCTGCTCATCGGCGCGGACCAGGGCGTCGTCGGTGAGCCGTTCGGCCAGGTCCTCGATCTGGTGCATGGCGCCGGCGGCGTGCGGCCACTGGTCGGCGGTGACGGCGCGCTGGTAGTCGGCTGCGAGGTTGACCAGTCGGGCGAAGTCGCCGCCGTCGTTGTCGAAGTCGATCCGGGTGCGCTTCATCCGGTCACCTCCTTTCGGATAATCCGTTGTCCGTTCTGATGTGACCATCATGCACTCCCAATCGGATAACGCGCTATCCGCCAATCGGATGACGCGCTATCCGAGTTCGGGCGGCGGGGGCCGAGGGAATCGGCAGGGAACAACCGAGGGAATCAGCAGGGACCGAGGGAAAACTCCCTTCGCCACTCCCTCGGCCCACTCCCTCGGGGCGACCTGCGGAAACACCGGAAGAGGGAATAAGGGAACGGCCCCCTGGGGAGTCCCCAGAGGGCCGTTTTCGGGGGTTCCGCGCCTCAGCTCGCGATTCCCTCCCTGTCCTGCTCGTCGCGATCCAACAGCGCCGCCTGGACCCGGGCGGCGTACACCATCAGCACGCCCGATTTGGTGACCTTGACGCCCAGCTCGCCGAGCGCATCCCGGAGCCGGTCGCCGTTCAGCGCCGCGTACGGCCGGTAGTTCGGAGCCAGGTCCCGAAGCCGGGACGCGACGTCGGTGGCCTTGACCTTGTCGCTGTCGCCCATCACCTCAGCGACGTCGGCGAGCAGGTCCCGCTCTTCCGGCAACCCGACCTCCACCCGCGACGTGGCCCCGCCGCGGATGCGCACCGCGCGCTCCACCACCAGCGCCATGTCGGCCGGGGTGAGGTAGTGCGTCCGCAAAGTCTCCGACTTTGCGGAGGTGAACCCCGTGGTGATCAGCGTGCCGGTGTCGTTGAGGTCGCCAGTCTCCGGATCCCGCGGCACGAGACCGAGCGCGGAGATCCCGTTCTCGTGCGCGTTCTCACCGAGCACGATGTTGTTGCGGCGCTTGTCGTTGATCGCACCGCACGCATTGTTGGTGGTCAGCGCGACGATGTCCCGTGGTAGCGACTGGTCGGACGGCGACGGTGTCACCAGAATCAACACGATCCCGTACTTACGCGCGGTCGTAATGAAGTTGATCACCGCGTTGACGACCTCACGGCGGTCCTGGGGATCGTCCTGCCGGAAGAACCACTGGCACTCGTCCATCACCACCACACGCGGGCGCAGCTCGGGGTGCTTCTTGACCAGCTCACGAGTCAGCACGGTGCCTGGTCCGCACTGCTCGAAGATCTCACCGCGCCTGACCAGGTCATCCTGGAGTTCGGCGAAGCGGTCGCGGGCCTGCTCGACGACATCCAGCGGGTTTCCCTGGATGCGCCGGTCCAGGACCGGGTCCAGGCCCACATAGTCGGCGTTCGCCGCGAAGCAGATCACTTCCAGGTCAACCAGCGGGTCCAGTGCGGCACCGGCCAGGATGTCCAGGACCAGCGTGGTCTTGCCCGAGCCCATGATTCCGGCAACGACATAGTTGCGCTCGAACAGGTGCGCGGTGATCTTCTTCCCGAACGGGGTGACGCCGACCGGCACGCCCTTGAAGAAGTCGGCCAGGCCTTCGTGCAGCAGCGGGTGCTCCGGCGCGGGCCTGCGCAGCTCGCCAGTGTTGAGCCGGTAGATGTCCAGCACCGTCGCGTCCCGCTTGTTGCGGGAGAGCAGCAGCTCAGCGGCCAGGCATCCGAGGTTGTGCGCGAAGATCCCCCGCGCGTCCTGGATCTTCTCCACCGTCACCCCGCCGGGAAGACGGATGGAGGCGGCCATACCGGGGCCGTCCTGGCGCGGGTGCTGTACCCACGGGTGTTCGCCGTCGCGGTTCGGCCAACCGTCCTTGATCGCCGCCGTCAGCTTCGTGATCCCGAGGTCGGCCAGTGCCCGGACGATGGTCCCGTCGGTGAAGGGGATGATCCGCTCGGCGTCGACGCTATCGGCAGGACGCAGCAGCGCTTCGGGAATGTTGCCGCTGGTGAGGCGCTTGTGGTAGGCGCGGGCGAACATCGCCGCGAACGCGACACCGAGCACACCCAGCGGCGCCCACCAGTTCTCCCACAGCCACGCGGTGACCTGCGCGATGACCCTGATCTCGGTCATCCACGCGTCCCAGAAATGCACGGTGTCCGGGTCAATGATCGTGCGGGCACCGGGAATGACGGTGCTCGCCAGCAGCGGCGGCAGGCCGTACTTCCCGCCGGCCTTCGCCACCGGCGCCAGCAGCTCACCGGCGAGGCCGTCGTGTGGCCGCACGCCCCGGTGGGACGCCCCGGCACGCTTCTGTGCGCGCAGCTCACGCCGGTGGGCGTGGTGCTCGGCCAGCCGTGCATTCAGCTCGCGGATGAGCTCGCTGTCGCCCGCGGTGTGAGCGGCGGCCAGCTGCTGAGTGATGTGGTACTCGAACCGGCGGTTCGCATTGAAGGCGCGCACCGTCTGCCCGGTGACGTCCTTGACCGACCCAGCGGTGTGCCAGGCGTGCCGGCCAACGAACCGCGCTTGCGGCGAGGTCACCGCCGCCCGGGTAGCGGCGGGAGTCCGCTTGGCGATGGAACCGACTCGGACCAGTGCCGGGGGAATCCGGCCAGGCCGGACGGCAACGGCCGTGCCGGGCGCGGGCTCCGTCGGGACTGGTCCGACGGGCGCGGCCGGAACCGTCACCGGCCGCAGGTTCGGGATGGTCGACGGCTCCTGATAGGAGCCAGGGAACGTCACGACATCGCCCATATCGGCGACGACCTCCTGATGCGGGTGCGAGATCCTGGTCGCGGAAACGGTGTGCTCCGGCATGGCGCTTCCTTTC